>CAMJPM010000162.1 GCA_946407725.1 uncultured Lachnospiraceae bacterium | reverse complement strand
AGCCCTTCAAAACTCGGGTATGTAGCTTCAAAATGTTCTGTATCTTCCTTGTTCAAAACCTCATATTTAAGTTTCTTTCCGATAACCTTTTCCACTGCCCTTTCAAAAACCTGCCTGTTGTCCTCATCCCGCAGCATGTTTTCATACATGTTTTCAAAAGCGATTATCATCATATCGCCCTTAACGGTAAGCTCCGCATTCCTGATGGCATTTGCGACTGCGCTGTGGGTAAAGGGGATGTTTTTTATCACCCTGCCCCAGTTGTTAAAAGCGGCTTTCACGTCTTCCGGAAGGGCATCAGGCACCGGAGGCCGTTTTTTTTCCTGTTGAGTAACTTCCGCAGGAACGGCGGGAATCACTGCTTCGATCTTTATACCCTCGGCTACCTTCTTCTCCAGCTCAGATACCCTCTGATTAAGAGATGAGATATCCTTTTCCATTTCCGGCCGCATAAGCTTGATAATGGCTATTTCCGAAAGTACCTTTTTCTCCCGGGCATACCTTATCTCCGAGGAAAGATCGGAAAAAATCCTGATAAAGCGCATGATGGTGTCGGCGTCCGCTCTCTTTGCCTCCTCCTTCATGCCCTTAAGGGTCTCTGAGGACACATCAATTATATCCTCCATGTTTTCATCCTGACTAAGTGCTAAAAGCAGGTTTCTCAAATACCAGGTAAAATCCGAAACAAACGCCGACAGATCCTTTCCCAGCATAAGGTTTTCTTCAAGAACCGCTATGGCTCCGGCAGTATCCTTCGAGAGGATCCTGTCATAAAGCCTTGAATATACGGCGGTATCCACTGCACCCAGGACTTCCAGCACATTGTCATATGAGAGTTCCTTGCCCATATAATATGCGGCACACTGGTCAAGAAGGCTCAGGGCGTCCCTCATTGAACCATTGGCACATTTCGCTATGTATTTCAGTGCCCGGTCCTCAGCTTCAATACCCTCTATTCCCGACAGCTCCCTCATCCTGTCCGCCATGGTATCTATTGTCATTCTCTTAAAATCATATCTCTGACACCTAGACAGAACGGTTATGGGTATCTTATTTACCTCGGTGGTAGCCAGAATAAATATCACATATTCGGGAGGCTCTTCCAGCGTCTTTAAAAGAGCATTAAAAGCTCCGACAGAAAGCATATGTACTTCGTCTATGATATAAACCCTGTAATCTGCATCTGTCGGCCTGTATTGTACTTCATCCCTTATCTCCCGGATATTGTCCACACCGTTGTTGCTGGCGGCATCTATTTCCAATACATTCATGGATGCACCGCTCTTTATGGAAAGACAGCTTTCACAGCTGTTGCACGGACTTCCATCCTCTTTACGGTTCCTGCAGTTTACGGCCTTTGCAAAAAGCTTTGCAACGGAAGTCTTTCCCGTTCCCCTGGTACCTGTAAACAGATAGGCGTGCCCTATCCGGCTGTTCTTTATCTGGTTTTTAAGGGTTGTCACTATTGCGTCCTGACCCTTTACCTCATCGAAAGAGTCAGGACGGAATTTTCTGTATAATGCCTGATACATTAGTCTCCGAAACTGATACCCAGCATCTTTGCTTCTTTAATTATGGCTGCATCCGGATCCAGCTTCTTTAATTTTCCTGCAACATCCTGCAGCGGGACCTTTACGATCTCACGATCCTTATAGCCAACCATGAATCCGTACTCGCCCTTAAGGATCAGCTTGCCTGCCTCTGCTCCCAGACGTGATGCGAATACCCTGTCATAAGGACAGGGGCTTCCGCCTCTCTGCATGTGTCCGGGTACCGTAACCCTGACTTCCTGTCCGGTCTTTTTCTGTATTTCTTCCGCAACCTCATAGGAAACAGAGGGATGTACAAGATTCTCCAGCTTTTTCTTATATTCCTTCTTGCTGAGCTTGGCATCCTTTTTACTGATGGCACCCTCTGCAACTGCGATAATAGTGAATTTTGAGCCTCTTTCCTTTCTCTTGTTAATGGCTTCGACCACTTTATCAATATCATAAGGGATTTCGGGAATGAGGATTATGTCCGCTCCACTGGCCATTCCTGCGTTCAGTGTAAGGAAGCCTACCTTATGGCCCATTACTTCAATGATAAAAACTCTTCCATGGGAATCCGCCGTTGTATGAATGGCGTCAATAACGTTTGTGGCAATATCTACTGCGCTCTGGAAACCGAAAGTCATGTCAGTGCCCCAGAGGTCGTTGTCTATGGTCTTCGGAAGTGTGATGATATTAAGCCCCTCTTCTCTCAGGAGATTCGCGGTCTTGTGGGTACCGTTGCCACCAAGTACCACAAGGCAGTCCAGGTTGAGCTTGTAGTAGTTGTGCTTCATGGCTTCTACCTTATCCAGGCCGTCCTTATCAGGTTCCCTGATGGTCTTAAAAGGCGTCCTGGAAGAACCGAGAATAGTTCCGCCTCTGGTAAGAATACCGGAGAAATCATTTCCGTCGAGCATCCTGTAATTCCCGTAAATCAACCCGTGATATCCGTTTAGGAATCCAAAGACCTCCATCTGTTCCCCGCTTGTAGCCATCGACTTTACAACACCTCTCATGGCTGCGTTCAATGCCTGACAGTCACCACCGCTGGTCAGCATTCCGATTCTTCTCATAAAAATCTCCATTCCGCCGCCTTCGGTCGGCGGCACAAATAGTAATGAAA
>CAMJPM010000161.1 GCA_946407725.1 uncultured Lachnospiraceae bacterium | reverse complement strand
ACTGCTCGTCCTATCCCTTGCTAGTCTAAAGTAAATGACATTGGTTCTGAACAGTAACGACAATCACCTAAAATTCAGACTTTGCCCTGACTTTACTTTGACTTTATGAACTTTCGCTCTTGACAATCAGGGGTCTTTCTTTGTAGAATGTCACGGTATGCATAAACCCCGTGCCAACGTGTCAGGCCTCGGAAAAAGCATAGAGATTAAAAATTCTGAGGATAGGAGGTAAAAGAGATTGGCAAATATCAAATCTGCAAAGAAGAGAGTACTTACCAGCGCAAAGAGAGCTGAGAGAAATAAAGCACAGAAATCTGCTGTAAAGACTTATATCAAAAAGGTTTATGCAGCTATTGATGCTAATGATAAAGCAGCTGCCGGTGAAGCGCTTAAGGCAGCTATCTCCCAGATGGAGAAAGCCGGTTCCAAGGGACTGTTCCACAAGGGAACTGTTTCCCGTAAGGTTTCCCGTCTTACCAAGGCTGTAAATAAGATAGGATAATTATTTTGATCTGACCCTTACCCCTGTGGTATCCCTCTATACCGCAGGGGTTTTTTACTATATTATGAGAGAAATGGAATTTAAGATGGAAATTGAATATCCCCATATCGTTCCGGGAGCAGAGGTGGATGTAGAAGAATCCGAGCTGCAGGGAGGGCTGGTGGTTTACTATACCATAATACCGGCCATAGCGATGTCGGGGAATTTCACTAAAAGAGAGGCCCTTCAAAACCTTCACGGTACAGTAAGTTCCGTGAGGGCGGGAAACGGAGGCGGATGGTACGTCACCGTAAGCTTTCCGTGAAATTGGAATCAGGGGTAGCAATACGGTTATGGAAGTGAATAAGCCATGGCTTTCGCAGAAATATAAAAAGGAGCGAAATATCAGCATAAGATGGATCAGCAGCATATCAGGAATTTCAGCATAATAGCCCATATCGATCACGGAAAGTCCACCCTCGCCGACAGGATAATAGAGAGCACGGGACTCTTAACCCGAAGGGAAATGCAGGAACAGGTCCTCGACAATATGGATCTGGAGAGAGAACGGGGCATAACCATAAAAAGCCAGGCAGTCAGAACGATTTATAAGGCGCGTAACGGGGAGGAATACATTTTTAATATGATAGATACCCCCGGACATGTGGACTTTAACTATGAGGTCAGCAGGAGCCTGGCTGCCTGTGACGGAGCTGTGCTGGTGGTGGATTCCTCCCAGGGTATAGAGGCACAGACCCTGGCCAATGTCTATCTGGCGCTGGATAATAATCTGGAAGTATTCCCGGTGTTGAATAAGATAGATCTTCCCGGAGCGGAACCGGACAGGGTGGCTGAGGAAATAGAGGATGTGATAGGGATCGAAGCCATGGACGCTCCCCGTATTTCCGCCAAACAGGGAATAGGGATAGAAGAAGTGCTGGAGAGTATAGTCCACAAGGTCCCTGCTCCCTCGGGAGATCCCAGAAAGCCGTTAAAAGCCCTTATTTTTGATTCTCTTTACGATTCCTATAAGGGAATAATAGTATTTATAAGGATAATGGACGGCTCTGTAAAAAAAGGCGACAAAGTGAGATTTATGGCCACCGGAAGAAGTGATACCGTGGTGGAAGTGGGTTACTTCGGAGCGGGACAGTTCATACCCTGTGATGAGCTGGAAACCGGAATGGTGGGATATATATGCGCCAGCATAAAGGATCTTAAGGAAACCAGGGTAGGTGACACGGTCACAAATGATGACGATCCCTGCGACGAGGCCCTTCCAGGATACAGAAAGGTGAACTCCATGGTATACTGCGGCATTTACCCAGCAGATGCCGCAAAATACAGCGATCTGAGGGATGCCCTGGAAAAGCTCCAGCTGAATGATGCTTCCCTTGTATATGAACCGGAAACAAGCGCAGCCCTGGGATTCGGTTTCAGGTGCGGTTTCCTGGGACTTCTGCATCTTGATATCATCGTGGAAAGGCTTGAGAGAGAGTACGATCTTGAGCTTGTGACCACTGCTCCCGGAGTTGTATATAAGATATTTAAGAGCGACGGTGAGGAAATGGAACTCACGAACCCCGCAAATATGCCGGATCCCTCTGAGATAGAGCATATGGAAGAGCCGGTGGTGGCAGCGGAGATCATGGTGAATACAGAGTATCTGGGGGCGATAATAAAGCTCTGTCAGGAGAGAAGAGGTATCCAGACCGGCATGGATTATATCGAGACCACCAGGGTACTCTTAAAATATGATCTGCCTTTAAATGAGATAATTTACGACTTTTTTGATGCCCTGAAGAGCCGTTCCAGGGGATATGCCTCCTTTGACTATGAACTGAAGGGTTATTCCACGTCAAGCCTTGTAAAGCTGGATATCCTTATAAACAGGGAATATGTGGATGCACTGTCATTTATAGTATTCAAGGACAGTGCCTACGAGCGGGGCAGAAAGATGTGCGAAAAGCTAAAGGGCGAGATACCGAGACATCTTTTTGAAATACCCATCCAGGCGGCGGTTGGAGGAAAGGTTATAGCGAGAGAAACCGTAAAGGCAGTACGTAAGGATGTGCTGGCAAAGTGTTACGGCGGAGATATCTCCAGGAAGAAGAAGCTTTTGGAAAAGCAGAAGGAAGGCAAGAAAAAGATGCGGCAGATCGGCAGCGTAGAGGTGCCCAAGGAAGCATTCTTAAGTGTTCTGAAGCTTGACAGCGAAGACTGAGGAAAGAGTATGGATGACAGCATAGGCATCTATGTCCATATCCCTTTTTGTGTGAGAAAATGCAGATATTGTGAT
>CAMJPM010000160.1 GCA_946407725.1 uncultured Lachnospiraceae bacterium | reverse complement strand
GCTCCATCCGTCCGCAAATCCCAGCTTCTTCCTTGCTGACCAGGTCATAATGTCCTCAATACCGTGGAACAACATGGCAAAACCTATGACCCATATCATGGAAAGATATGTGAGCCCCGGCGTTGCCGCACAGTAGATTCCTCCGATAACCGCAAGTATTCCAAAAATAAATAAAAGTATCCTGTTTGCTGTCATATTCAGCCTCCTTAATTTTTATCCGCCGGAGGATCACTTATCCTCCGGTGTTGTCGGGGGAACGGGGTTAGCGGTCCGATAAATGACCCATAAACCCCGTCCCTGTGGCTCATTATAGCACAAAATTTATTGTACACACTGGTCAATATCCTGAAGTTCGGTTTCTGAAAACACAGTATTCCTCAATGCTTTTACATTTTCAGTTATCTGCGAGGGTCTGGACGCCCCTATTATTACAGATGTGATATCTCCGTCACGTAAAAGCCACGCCAGTGCCATCTCTGCCAGGGTCTGCCCGCGCTTTGATGCCACGGCATTAAGCTTTCTTATCTTTTCCATCTGTTCCGGTCCCACCTGATCTTCATGCAGAAACCTTCCGTCAGTCCTTACCCTGCTGTCCTCCGGTATTCCGTTCAGATAACGGTCCGTAAGTCTTCCCTGTGCAAGGGGCGAAAAGCATATGATTCCCTTTCCAAGCCTTCGTGAGGTTTCCTTTAGGCCATTCTTTTCTATTGCCCTGTCAAGGATATTGTAACGGTTCTGGTTTATAATAAACGGCACATTCCTTTCACTCAGGATGGCAGCTGCCTTGTCAAGGGTTTCACCGTCATAGTTTGACAGACCCGCATACAGGGCTTTCCCGCTCTTTACGATCTGCTCCAACGCCCCCATTGTTTCCTCCAGCGGAGTAAGGGGATCCATCCTGTGGTGGTAAAAAATATCCACATAATCAAGCCCCATACGCTTCAGTGACTCATCAAGGCTTGCTATAAGATATTTCCTGCTCCCCCAGTTGCCGTATGGTCCCTCCCACATCTCATAACCCGCCTTGGTTGATATGATCAGTTCATCCCTGTACCGTCCAAGTTCTTCCTTCAGTATCCTGCCGAAATTTTCTTCTGCACTGCCCGGCTTTGGCCCGTAGTTATTCGCAAGGTCGAAATGCGTGATACCGTTGTCAAAGGCCGTAAAGCACATTTCTTTCATATTTTCATAATTTCCGGTATCACCGAAATTATGCCAGAGCCCCAGGGACAGTGCCGGAAGCAGAAGTCCGCTCAGACCGCAGCGGTTATACTTCATTGTCTCGTACCTTCTTTCATCTGCTGTATACAAAATGCCATTTCTCCTTTCATTTTATCTTTCCAGACCCGTCAATAATTGACACTATGACCTTTCATTTTATCTTTCCGGATCCGTCAATAATTGACACTATGACCTCATAGTCAAATTCATCGGCGGCTTGCTGAATTTGGCTGACAAGCTCCTTAAATTCCGCAGGAATGCTGAATGCATTCAGTTCAGAGAGAACCTCTTCCAGTCTTTCCGAATCCATTTCATCCGCAGCAAGGCGGAGAGTTCTAAGAGAGTTTATGATCATTTCCTCATCTGCTTCCGGAAGATCAAGGGCTTCACCATCCTCATCCGGGAAAATCCGGGATAAAGGCTCCTTAAAGAAAATATACATATCCATCAGATTTCCGTGATGGTCTTTAATATACTGTATATCATCCTTCTTTCCAGCCATTTCCAGCTTTTCAGCTTCATTTCCAAGCTCCATCGCGCCTGCAAGCCTGGCAGTGCTCTTTAAGGCGTGGACTTTAATTGTGTAATTTTTATAATCACCTTCCTCGAAGAAATTGTTTAACTCGCCGGAATAACTGTCTATCGTAGTATAGAACAGCTTTACCACATTCATATAGGTTTCCGCGGAGCCGTTATTCATAAGCCCTGTATCAATATCTATGCCAGGAACGGATCTCAAAGCTTCCGGATCCGCAGATAGAGCGTATTCATAACCGGATCTCAGCGCATCACCGCTTCCCTCAACTCCATTATTGGCATCGCCCTCAGAACTGTCATCGGAAACAGTGGGTTCCTTGATCTTATCTCCGGGCAGGAGTCTCATCAGCATTTCTTCCAGTGCATTATGATCCACGGGCTTTGGAAGATAATCATTAAACCCGGCTTTAATGTATCCCTCCCTGGCGCCTGAAATCGCATTGGCGGTAAGACAGATTACCGGCGTATCGGAATTCGGGTTATCTTTCATGGCCTTCAGTTCCCTGAGGGTCTCTATCCCGTCCTTTCTCGGCATCATATGGTCAAGGAATATTACGTCATATTTATTCTCTTTTGCCAGACCTATACCCTCATCTCCGTTGTTTACGGTATCTATTTTAACAAGCGTCTGCTTTAAGAGACTCTTAAACACGATCAGGTTCATTGGATTATCATCCACCACGAGAATACGGGCGCCGGGTGCGGTAAAGCTGACAGAATAAGCGTCCTTCTTAGTTAAAGGCTTCCTGTTGGACGCCTCATAATTTCCGATTTCTTCCCACTTAACAACCTTCTGCCTCAGGGTAAAATAAAATCTGGAGCCCTCTCCGTAAACGCTTTCAACCTTAAGGTCACTTCCCATGGCAGACAGCAGGCCTTTAGTGATGGACATGCCAAGACCGGTTCCCTCAATATTCCGGTTTCTCTCCTGCTCCAGCCGGTCAAATTTGGAGAAGAGCTTTTCCATATCCTCTTCTTTGATTCCTATACCTGTATCTTTAACCGAAACACTTATATCCACAGAATTTTCATCATTCTCCACCCTGTTATATGCAACGGAAAAGGTCACGCTCCCTTTCTCCGTATATTTGACGGCGTTCGTCAGCATATTGGTGATGATCTCTTTTATCCTGACCTCATCACCGTGGAG
>CAMJPM010000159.1 GCA_946407725.1 uncultured Lachnospiraceae bacterium | reverse complement strand
TTCCCATTACACTTTTATATCTGACTTACAGATGCTAATCTAATCGGCTCCTTTAAGGACATCCTCATCTATGAGAAGCTGGACCTCATGATCCTTATCATTCATAAGCCCCATGATACTGACCGCTCCCGGTTCTATGTCGAGATATTTCAGCATCTCCTCTGGCCCGGCAAATGAGAGCCTTGCGGAATTGATCTGAGATGACAGCTCCTTTGTTTTGAACTTCTTTTCTCCCGGCATCATAAGGAGATAGAAGTTTGTTTTCTGCCTGTTACATAGAAATAAATTCTTACATATCAGCACCCCGAGAACCGCATCGATCTCATTGCAGGCTTCCATATTGTCAGCCCTTTCATGGTCGGTTCGCTTATATTCGATGCCAAGATTATCAAGGAAATCGTATGTCCTTATTTCCCTTGCAAGTCTACCATCTGTGTTTTCCGGTCTTCCGTCAAAAAACTCCATGGCACATCATTCCTCCGCTTCTTCTCATACTTTGTCCTTCTTCATTCCGTCTGCTAATAAATCCGTTCCGGTTCTTCTGTAATCCCATACAGTTCCATAAATTCTTTCAGATCCGATCCATTCCTGATCAGCGTACCCTAAGTATAAGATACTACCCTCCCTCGCCATAGCTCAGGCGATCCTTGAAAGCCCATCTGATCGGGGTCACTGACTATGTAAGGGCCTGCAAGCTTATCAGGCTTGACGGCTGGGCAACCTCATTAAAATACTCTGCTGTCCTTGTCCGTGATATTCACCTGAACCGCAAGAAAATCAGTATTTCTCCCATGCTTTTCTTATCTCTGCCTTAAGCATTTCCATTTGTTCTTTCGCTGCTCCCCCAATACCGACACTTAGGAGCTTATCAAGATAGCCCTGCTCTGCTATGATACTCCTGCTTTCAGGATACACAAGTTCGAATGCCATACAGCACTGGGACATCAGAGCTTCAAACTCGGTTTGTTCAAAGGTTCTCGGAACACATCTATGCCCCCTTACGCAATTCATAACAGCATCTCTTGCGGGAGCTGCTGCTTCACATATGCGCATATTCCTCTCATCATACGGAGGTTCTGTAAGCACCCGGAATATGTCACATTTATCAGCATCACGTAGAATGGTGCTGTAGAGATATGCGGCTTTATCCAGTCCGTTCGGGAGATCAAGCTTATTATGAAGCCTTATAGCTGTTTCTGCTATCCTTTCCCAGTCAGGAATACCTGAATATTGCGGGAAAGTATCTATAAGCCGTTCCCCTTTGAAAAGCAGGTCAGCACCAAACTCTGCATGATCCACAGATTTCGCATCCTTGAATGTCCCATACCTCGTCTGCTGTTCAAAGCGGGCTATGTCATGGAGAAGCCCGAGAAACCACGCAAAATCACAGTCTGCCTTAAGACTCCCTGCAATCCTGTCGGCTATATCCGCCACCCTGAAAGTATGATCAATTTTCAAGGTTATTTTCACATCATAAGTATCAAATTTTTCTGAATAGTCCCTGAATACCTGTTCTGCCTTAATTCTGTCCATTTATATTTATCCTGGTGTTTAATTATTTCCTAATCTTCTGCCATTACTTCCGATATTACCTTCCCCTTCAAGCTTAAAAACCGGGTATTAAGCTCCTCCCGTTCGCTTTCGTTTACCTTCCTTTCTCCATCCGCCATTTCAAACTTCTCCTCTTAATCAGCTGCCCTTCTTCTGATCCTTATACATCTTCCGCACATTATTCTCGATATTTACGCCATGGATGTATCCGAAGTTCGGCTCAAATTCCGACAACATCATTTCCTTTAAAACTTCCGTCATGCAGCCGTCTGCAATGCAGCTTTTCATCTGATCACAGGATTTCTTTATGCTCTCCATATTTCTTTGTGTGGCCCCTACAAGATAATCGATATAATGATTCCACACGCTTATTTCCTTATTTTGATTCGTATATTATCCTTCTCTATTTGGCATTCCTGTATCTGCCTGTATCTCCTACAACACTTGTGATTTTGATGCTATCCGCTTCTACATGGCATCCGTAATATCCCACCTCGACTCCTGCCTTGGCAGCTTCGACAAGCGCCCGTCCAAACTCCGGCTGAGTTTTATTATTCGGAAAAACCAGGTGTATGCCGTTCATCTGTATCACAAACTCTATGGAACAGTGGTATCCTTCCTTTGCTGCCTTTATTAGTTCCTTTAGGTGTTTTACTCCACGTTCCGTTGGTGCATCGGGAAAATATCCTATGCCGCTTTTCTGATCATAGGCGAGGGTGCATCCCTTAACCTCTGTCAGATATTTTTCCCCATCCCGTTCCATATAAAAGTCAAATCTTGAATCACCATATGTATATTCCGGCCTCACCACATCATATAATGGTTCCAGTTGTTGCTGCATCAGTTTATTAGGAGCCAGGCTGTCAACATTTATCCATTTGAACCTCGGCCTGTAAACAGATATCAGGTCATACTCCGTCTTTCTCTCCGGATTCTCTGACCTCTGGAGCGTAACCTTCGCTTTTGGCACCAGCAATTCTTCAAGTCTTCCGGTATTTTTTATATGCACTGTTTTCTGCTCGCCACCTACCATCACTTCCGCAGTAAAGCGGTTGTTTCTCTGCACAAAAATGCCTGGAACTGTATTTTCGTATATTATTTCAGGTTTTGATCTGACCATATAATCACCACTTTTTCATTATTACGTTTATCTCCCTATATCTGCAACTATCCCAGACTTCTAATCATTCCAGAAATAAACAATCTTTTTCAGAATTTCATCATCCACCCGGAATGAAGAAGAATTCATCTTGACCTGGTTCCTCCGTTAGAACTATTTTTTCTAATACTTCCCACGCCTACAGTTTTCGATGATTAAATAATACCTGAATCCGTGAAGTTCAGTTTTTTATAAGCAGGATTTTTCGATTTTGGGGT
>CAMJPM010000158.1 GCA_946407725.1 uncultured Lachnospiraceae bacterium | reverse complement strand
CAAGTTTAGCGGTAAATCCACGTTGTTGCAAATGTAGGTCACTTCATATTATCTGTATATATACGTAGGCTCACCAATATTTACGTGCTTTTGCTCTCTTTACAACATACAATACTCCCCGGGAGGTTACCGATTTGGATTTAAAAATAGAAAAAGACTACTATACAGCCGAGGATTATTATAACCTTCCGGATGACCGGAGGGCAGAGCTTATTGACGGGCAGTTCTATAATATGGCAACGCCTTCCAGGGAACACCGGAAAATATCCATGGAGCTTGGCACTATGATCAATAATTATATTAAATCCAGGGGTGGAGAGTGTGAGGTCTATGCCGCGCCTTTCAGCGTGCAGCTTACAGAGGAAGAAGATACGGTTTTTGAGCCGGATCTGTCCGTGATATGCAATAGGGATAAACTGACTGACAGGGGGTGTCTGGGTGCACCGGACTGGATAATCGAGATCGTCAGTCCCGGTAACGGAGGGCACGATTATATTAGAAAACTCAGAAAGTATATGGCTGCCGGAGTAAGGGAATACTGGATCGTTGATCCTTCCATCAGAGCCGTGACAGTTTATAACCCCGAAACAGACGGAAAATGCCGCACATCATATTATGAATTTGACGACAGGATCAAAGCCGGTATTTATGATGACCTTGAAATTGATTTTAAAGAAATAGCAAAATAGCTTCTGTTCCTTATGCGGGGGTAATACCATGGGGTTTTGTATTAATCCGGGAAACGGGAATTTCAAAGAAATCAGAAATGATGATTATATTGATAAAAGCGGCCTGATCGCAGTGATCAATATAACGATCGGCAGGAAAAACCGGCTTTCCTGTGTAAGCCGTCCCAGGCGTTTCGGAAAGTCCTACGCCGCAAACATGCTGGCGGCCTATTATGACTGCAGTTCAGATTCCCGCGCTCTCTTTGATGACCTTGAAATCGCAAAAAATCCGGATTATGAAAAGCATTTGAATCAGTATAAGAAAGCACTGCCGTATACGGGGCTCTTGACTACATAAACCTGGACTTTGACGGACTTGGAGAGGCAGCGGAGAAGCTCACCGCCGGTCTTGAAGTTACGGTGAAAACAGAGAAGTTCCAGAATGATCTTACGTCGTTCAGGTCCGCAAACGATGTCCTGACGCTCCTGATCCATTTCGGATATCTGACATATGACATGGAAAAAAATACCGTCAGGATACCGAATTATGAAATCCAGACGGAGTTCGGTGATATGATCCATGAAGTAACCCACAGGGAAACCATGCTCCGCTTAAAGGAAAGCGAACAGCTTCTTTCCGATATCATCGCAGGAAATGCAGCTGCTGTGGCGGCAAATATCCAGAAGGTACACATGAAAGAAAGCGCCCCTCTCTGGTATAACAATGAACAGGCGCTCAGGGCTGTTATTAAGCTTGCTTTCTTCACATACAGGGATCACTATATAAAGCTGGAGGAACTGCCCTCCGGAACAGGATATATTGACATGGCCTATATCCCGAAGAAGTACGACCCCTCCCCCGCCCTTATCATCGAGCTGAAGGCAGGCGGTACCCCGGAGGAAGCCCTTGAGCAAATCCGCAGCAGGAACTACGCCTCCTCCATAGAGGGCCTTGGCGGCAGCCCCCTCCTCATAGCTGTCACTTATGAAAAGGATGACAAGACCAAACCACATCATTGCGCGATCGGTAAGGCATAGCAAAAGGCGGAGCCATAAAGCTCCGCCTTAAATGTTTCAAAAGATATTTCCGAAACGGATTAAGCTTATCAAAGCTGAGGGCCTGCAGCTACAAGAGCCTTGCCTGCCTCATTTCCTTCATACTTGTTGAAGTTCTTGATGAAGCGGCCTGCCAGATCCTTAGCCTTCTCTTCCCACTCTGAAGGGCTTGCATAGGTATCTCTGGGATCCAGGATGCCGGGGTCAACTCCGGGAAGCTCTGTGGGAACCTCAAAATCGAAGTAAGGGATCTTCTTTGTGGGAGCCTTGAGAACATCTCCGTTAAGGATGGCATCGATTATTCCACGGGTATCCTTGATGGAAATTCTCTTTCCTGTGCCGTTCCAGCCTGTGTTAACAAGATAAGCCTTTGCACCGCTCTTCTCCATCCTCTTAACCAGCTCTTCGCCGTACTTTGTGGGATGAAGCTCTAAGAATGCCTGGCCGAAGCATGCTGAGAAAGTAGGTGTGGGCTCTGTGATGCCGCGCTCGGTTCCTGCAAGCTTTGCTGTAAATCCGGACAGGAAGTAGTACTTGGTCTGATCGGGTGTAAGGATTGAAACCGGAGGAAGTACTCCGAAAGCATCGGCTGAAAGGAAGATTACGTTGTCAGCAGCAGGACCGGCGGAGATCTTGTTTACATTCTTTGCGATCTTCTCGATATGCTCGATGGGATAGGAAACACGGGTATTCTCGGTAACGCTCTTGTCTGCGAAATCGATCTTTCCGTTATCATCTACGGTAACGTTCTCAAGAAGAGCATTCCTCTTGATAGCATTGTAGATATCGGGCTCGGATTCCTTGTCAAGATTTATAACCTTTGCATAGCAGCCGCCCTCGAAATTGAATACGCCGTCATCATCCCAGCCGTGCTCATCGTCACCGATAAGAAGACGCTTGGGGTCTGTAGAAAGGGTGGTCTTTCCTGTTCCTGAAAGTCCGAAGAAAATGGCGGTATGCTTTCCATCCATATCGGTATTGGCTGAGCAGTGCATGGAAGCGATGCCCTGAAGGGGAAGGTAATAGTTCATCATTGAGAACATACCCTTCTTCATTTCTCCGCCGTACCATGTGTTGATGATAACCTGCTCACGGCTGGAAATATTGAATGCAGCAACGGTTTCTGAACGGAGGCCAAGCTCTTTATAATTCTCAACCTTTGCCTTGGAAGCGTTATATACTACGAAGTTGGGCTCGAATGCTGCCAGCTCCTCATCTGTGGGCTGGATGAACATATTCTTAACGAAATGAGCCTGCCATGCTACTTCCATGATGAAACGAACTGACATCCTGGTGTCCTTGTTTGCTCCGCAGA
>CAMJPM010000157.1 GCA_946407725.1 uncultured Lachnospiraceae bacterium | reverse complement strand
AAGGTATCTGAAAGCATGGAAATCATTCAGATCAGACCTGCCGCCCGCAAAGCCTGTTCCGGCACCGGTAAAGCTGTGCCCGTTTGCATCTATGGTCACATCGCCGATGCGATTCACATAATTGGCAACACTTCCGTTATCAAGCGCTATATCATCAGCAAGTACAACGGAATATGATTTATCATAATTCTCACTTTCATTTACGCCCTTTACATTATCCCAGATCTGATTGAACAACCCGGAAAAGCTACTGCCGTTATAAACTTCTTCAATCCCCGGATCCGGTGTGGCAGCCTCCAGAGTTTCCGTTTCCGGGACAACCTCCTCTTCGGTCACATTCTCCGCCACCTCATCAGTGCTGCTATTGTTCGCATAGTAGCTTATCTCATTTGCGGATGCATCATGGAATGGATATTCCTCCGCGCATACGGTAAATGACATGCAGTATGAGAACACATAAAAGCTCATTGCGAATCTGGTCAGTCTTCTTAGTGTTTTCAGTTTGAACATGTTGATACCTCCTTGTAAGATTTTCCCCCAATAATGTTAGATTTTAACATACATAAAAGTATCAAAATCCGCATCCTGTCTGTTCGGTCATTTTAAACAGCTGTTTGGTTCTTTTATGAACAGCTCCTCAAGGTCTTACTTTGTATACACTTATCTGCCCGCTTCCGTAGGCGGAACGTTCGAAGCACCGCAGATCTTCCGTATTCCCGAAGAACAGCTTTCCGAATACGGAATCATAAAGCTCATCTGTCATAACAGTCATCACGGGATCCTCGCCCCCGTATATTTCAAGATATACAACTAACCCCGTTCCGTTCTCCGGCACATCCCTCAACACTTCTTCATATTGCATGCCGTTCTCCCTTATCACCAGCCTGTCCGGCACCGGAATCTTAGTCTCATCCGCTCCGTCTGTCTTTGTATAGGCCTCATATTTTCCATCCTTTAACGAAAGCACCAGGTCAAAGGGCACATCCCTGCCATCAAACCGCCATGCTGCTTCCCCGTTCTTTAAATTCACGGAAGAAGGGCTGAATAATACGGAATAATCCTCATCCTTCTTTCCCTCCTCTCCCCAGGTACCGAAGGTATAGAACCATTCTGATATATTAAACATATCCGGTGTGATGAGCAAAAGAATCTCATCATCCGTTTCGGGAAAGAGAAGACCGGCGAGCCGCTCTGCCTCATCTAAAGCCGCCCCCTTACTCGTAAGTCCGGTTACAGCCTCTTCCTTCGTTCCGGAAAGGAGCTCCGTCATAAAACTTAAGGTTTCTTTATCCTCTCCGAATACCGATATCATTTCATCCGTGGCGGCATCACCCTCTCCCGCCAGCATACATAATATATTTCGGGACAATCTCTCATCCTCAGTCGACAGAGCCTTACCCATCCAGTAAACACGCATGCCATTCTGTGAACCGCCGTCGAATACAGTCCTTCTTCCCGCCTTTTCTTCATAGAAATATCCCAGGTCCCACCAGCTTGCAAGTATGGCATCCTCCGGTGAATCTTCCTTAATCGTCGTAAGCACCTCGTGGAGGCTGCGTCCGACAGACGGTCTTGAATCCCCCGTGGATCTGTAAACACCGTACAGGGCCGGAAAAATAATAAGCAAGATAAGCATAGTTGCATAAACCGGGTAGTCCATCATCTTTTTTTCTCTCATAAGTCCGATAAGCCAGCCGGCAAACATTCCCGCAAGCATCGCTACCGGCACCGCAAAAAGCATAATGAAACGCCAGCTCCTGAAAGCCAGTATAAAGCTTGCAAGATACCATATCACAAGCAGTATATGATCAAATCGGGCATCTTTCTTTTTAATCATCCACCTTATGAGCATTATGCACATCGCAACAGAAAGACCTGCGGGAACTATCCCTCCCACGGCATTCAATACACCGATATTGCGACCTGAAAGCACCTTCATCTGGAAGAGCCCCGTGATGCCGCCTGCCATAAGTGCCGGCTTTCTCATTTCCGATACGGATACATAAGCATCCGGGAATATCCCCTTGCCTCCCGCAAAAACGGAAGCAAACTGGTCTATGAGACTTCTAAAAAAATTCTTATCCAGGATAAATATCAAAACAAAAGAAAACAGAAGCATTAAAACAGGTACAGGAGCAGCTGTTTTTACACCCTTATTTGCGACGTATTTTATAAATATCAGATAAATGACGACGGAAGCGACTAGTATGCCGACAAACAGCGCATATGCATTCCACGAAAATATCAGGAAGGTTAACGAGGCAGCAAAAAACAATATGCATAATATCTTCGATGCTGTTCTCTTTTTTTCCTCATCCTTTTTCAGCACATCAATGAGAAGCACAGCAGAAAGAAAGAATAAGCAGGATATGGTGGAAAGCACAGTATCTGTATCATAAAAGCCCGGTATGGTATGAGCAAAATATCCGTAATTGACGGATGCCAGAAAAGACGCTGCCGCGGCAGTAATGAAGCCTCCCAGCCTGTAAGCGATTATAAATACCGGTATCACTACGAGAACAGAAAAGAATGCGCCCAGCCAGTACGCCACCTCTTCAACGGATACGTCTTTGAAACGGGAAATGATATTTTTTGCAAATACCACCGTATAAGCCATCAAAGGCTTATATTCCGCTGTGCTCCTGCCGTAAGGTGCATAGCTTAAGGAATCCCAGGGCTCCCCGTCCTTATATGAACCGCCCGGCACTCCCGTATCCTCAATATCCTTTGTCATCCTTAAATGATAATAGGAATCCATTTCGGTAAGATAGGGCAGGCCCGTTTCGGGGTCAGTATATTCCTCGCCCATTTCTTCCACAATCTTCTCATGTGAGAGCATCCTGAACATAAAGGCTGCCGCAATTATGAGCAGCATGAACAGGATGGCTATAGCAGCCGTCCCTACTCTGCCCGGCTTAAAATTTATCTTTTTAATTTTCATCTTTTTTAATTTCATCTTCCTTCAATTCCTCTTTAAGTGCATCCTTTTCAACAAAGCGCTCGAATTTATCCTCGAGAGCGGAAAACCTTAAGGACTGTATGAAACAATGTGCCAGAAGACAGAAAA
>CAMJPM010000156.1 GCA_946407725.1 uncultured Lachnospiraceae bacterium | reverse complement strand
TATATTTTCCTCTATGTATTTTTCCAGTTCCTCCTCTGAAGAGAGGGTTACAGCCTTAAACACTTCGGGAATTTCCGCAAGGATATCCGCAAAATCTGAATACTTTCCGCCGTCATATTTTTTAAGGACATCGCAGCCCTTTTCATAGCTCTCTTTAGCCTCGGTTATCAGAACAATGTCATCAATGGTGCCGTCATCCTTAAGCTCAGCCTTTGACAGAGCGTCCCCGGCTTCCGATATCTTTTCCAGTGCCTCGTCAATAGTCTGTACTCCGAAGCGTTCAAGATTCACTCTCCTGGTATGAAGGATCTCATCCTCCATCATATCCGGAGTAATCTCAAGTATGCCTCCCATAAGATATTCAAACTTCTTCGCATAAGCACTCCAGAGCTCTTTAGACACTCCGCCCTTCTGCAGGGCATGGTTTAAATAGGCTGTTCGCTCCGTCTTAAGGCGCTCCCTCTCATTAAGCTCCGCCTTACGCTGAGCTTCTTTCCCTCTGTAAGCGGCATCCAGCTTTTTTAAATTCTCATATCCGTCTCCGGCATTTCCGGCAAGGCAGAGAAAGAACTTCTTATACATGCCCCGGCCCATTTTGTTTATAAGATCTTTTTCAACCTCCGAGCGTTTTATCCTGGCAGGCTCCTTTAAGGCATCCTTATACCTTCTGCCGGTCAGGTACTCATTCCGGGAAATCCTCGCATCCGTATTCTGTTCCCCCATCACGGCCTCGATTTTTTCTTTAAAGACGCTGTTTTCTATCCCTCCGCTATCAAGGTTCAGCTTTTCTATCTCATCCCATTGCTTCTGACTTAAATACAGTCCCTTTTTATCCACCCGCTTCGCAAAGGATTTGGAATTAGCCTTTACATTTGAGGCATATTTATCGGCCTCATCCTTTAATACCTCTATGGGAGCATACAGCAGCCCTGAAGCTTTGTTTCCGGTGATATTTCTTATGAAATGATCTCTTCTTACACTGTCTATTTTCAGGTCCTTCATCTTATTGATGATGCTCTGCTCCGCAATAAATGCTGCGGGAGCAGTATATTTGAGCATATCACAGAAAACCTCTGTCTGATCCATTATCTTTTCGGTGGGAGCTACTACCCTTAATGCCCCCAGGAAAGTAACAAGCTTTCCTGTCACATAGTCCCTGGTGGCATCGGAAAAATGCTCCTTAAGATATTCAAGGATCACCCCGTCGCTTTCCGTGACCTTTTCTTTCACAGTCTTTAATTCTTCTTCAAACTCTTTCTCCTCCGGAGCCGTCAAAATCTCCTTTATCATGGGATAATCATAGAGATCAGCGCACCTTTCCGGAAGATGAAGAACGCTTTTAAGCTTATCCTTCCGGCTCTCCAGGGATGTAAGTCTTTCCCTGTTTATTTCCTTAAAGCTCTCAACCTTTTCCTTTACGATATCCGCAAATTCAGTGGTCTTCAAAAGCATCTGCTCTTCATTTATATTCGCAGAAAGATATGCTTTTAACTCCTCCTTCATCCAGGGCATGCTTAAGCCCGCAGTCCTGTCATCCTCCACTATGATGGAAATGGCCACCCTGTTGGCGACAAGACGGTTATTCTGATCCGTAATAAAGGCGAGAACATTATTCCTGCTTTCTTTTGTGCCGTCTGCTAAGCCTCCTCCGTTTATCAGTTCCCGGAGCTCATCTGTATAGCCGCCTATTATCCATTTCTTTGCGGCTTCCTTATTTGTTTTTTTGTCAGCCCCCTTATTAAACTCTCCGGTCTCAGCGATCTTAAGAAGCTCTGCTGCGGCTTTATCCTTACTGTAGAGCTTCTCCCGTTCCTCTGCCTCCTCCTCATTAAGACCCTCTCTGGCATATTCCACCATGCGTGCCTTCTTTGCAGGCAGGGCACTTTGGACCCGTTCCACCTCACCTGTCAGGTTCCGTAAAAGAGAGCTTATTCTTGTGGCGATCTGAACCCTCCGTTCTCCCTTTTCCTGCCATCTGTAGCCTGAATGAGAGGCCAGGTACATATTAACCGAAGTAATGGCCGTAAAAAGACTTTCGAAAAAATCCTTTGTCATTCCATTGCCGTTTTCATCAAAATACCTGCCCTTACTTACAGACATTGTCAAAAGATCATTGACCGCATTGTACATGGTCCGGAAGCTTTTGGTTTTATGATCGCTGTCAAGGAACAGGGCGTCCCGGAGCTCAAAGAGATTCATATTGTCATATTCAGTGTATTTCCCTGCGGCTCCGTTTTTTACTCCTGTCTTTTGATCAAATTTCTCCAGGACATCCCAGGAAGCCTTCTGCTGCTCCTCATATGTTGGTAAGGAAGCCCTGATCTCTTCCTGATCCCTGTTTTTCTCTTTTCTTATATTATCCGGCATATCAATTCCTTTCCTGGCCATTCCTATAGCCACGCCATTTAATGTTCGCTTCCCCTGAACGGTCACAGTTACTGCTCTTTACTCAGGTTCATCAATTCTTCGCAAGATCATCTATGATCGTACTGGAGTTATCTTTCTCTTTGTTTTCCGCCCTGTAATCTGCTATCTTTTTCAGTATTTTGTCGTTATATGACGCTTTTGACCTGTTTTTTGCAAAATCCTTGAGTATACTTTTTATCACTTCATCATGCTCTTTAAAGCTGAAACAAAAGCCTCTACTCCCTGTTGTTTTCGGTTATCCTCGTTATTGTCATCCGTTCTTTCTCCTTGTCAAGGAAGCAGCCTCTGATCAACAATGAGCCTGCAGCCCATTGTTTTATTTATCAGCAACACTAATTCTATGTAAAGAATATTTACTAATTAAAGTGTATCTATTCAGAACCCTCCGGATTCTGAATAGATACGCGCATTCGGCTCATTAGAGTCGTGCTGCGCACGAGGAGCCGAAAGGTGAAATATCCGGTGCAAAACATGCCGGTGGCATGTTTTGAATGCCGTTTAGGCACGCTGGGCGTGCCTGGCATCGGTTTTCACGGGCACGTATTGACGCGCTGAGCGCGTCAGTGCCCCGTACAAAATTCCAAGGTTTACAGACGTCACTTGCGGTTCCGCAAGTGACTGTTCTGAACCAATGTCATTTACTTTAGCAGAT
>CAMJPM010000155.1 GCA_946407725.1 uncultured Lachnospiraceae bacterium | reverse complement strand
TGATGTATCTGTCCACCAGTGCGGATAAATAGGTATATGCCGCAACACTTGAAAGAGCAGATACCACGACACACACAACTGTCAGTAAAAAAAAGAACCGGTAGTTTTTAGTGATATATTTAATTAACCGTATCAGCGTATCCTTCATGATCTTCCCCTGTCACACTAGTTCATCGCGGCAGCACTGCACAGGTCTCTGTATTCACCGCAGCTCTTTAAGAGGTTTTCGTGGGTGTCAAATCCACAAACTCTTCCCTTATCAAGGACGATGATCCTGTCGGCGTCCTGTATTGATGCCACGCGCTGGGTTATGATGATCTTTGTCATATCCGGCGAGTCTTCCCTAAGGGTTGTCCTGATCTTTGCTTCCGTAGCAGTATCAAGTGCTGACAGTGCATCATCAAGGATCAGGATCTTAGGCTTTTTTAAAAGGGCTCTTGCAAGGCAGAGCCTCTGTCTCTGGCCTCCGGACAGATTCGCCCCTCCCTGCTCTATCACCTCATCGTACCTTTCTTTCTTTTCAGCGATAAAGGTATCCGCGCATGCCTGGCGGCAGGCTTCGGCGCATTCTTCCAATGAAGCATCCGGCTTTCCCCACTTAAGGTTATCGAGAACAGTACCTGAAAACAGCAAGTTTTTCTGCAGTACGACTGAAATATCCCTCATAAGGGTATCTGCATCATATTCCCTGACATCATGCCCACCCACCAGAACATGACCTTCATTCACGTCGTATAGCCTGGATATCAGGTTCACCAGCGATGTCTTGGAAGAACCGGTGGCGCCCACGATACCGATCATTTCTCCGGACCGGATACTTAGAGTAATATCCTCCAACACATTTTTCCCGCTTCCTTCTCCGTAGCGGAAAGAGACGTGTGAAAATTCCACTGACCCGTCTGCCATATGGCACACTGGGTTTTCCGGATCCCTGATCGCGGCTTCATCCTCCAGAACCTCCGTAACTCTCTTTATGGAGGCAAAGCTGGAAGAAAGCTGTGCAAAGGAAAGTACCAGCATAGCCATATACGACATGATCTGAAAAGCATAAGTGATAAATCCCGTAAGGTCTCCTGTGGTCATCTCTCCAACACTTATGTATTTTGCACCGATCCAGGCAATACCGATGAAACAGAATTCCAGCGAGAGCATCATAACGGGATTATTAAATGCCAGCAGTTTTTCCACCCTGACGAATCCATCCCTGACCATACCCGCAGCTTTATCGAATACATGACTCTCGGATTCTTCCCGGGCAAAGGATTTAACCACCCGTATTCCCGTGACATTTTCCTGAATCTTATTATTCAGTTCATCATAATCCACATAGACCTGCCGGTACAAAGCTATGCTTTTTATGATTATAAAAGAAAGAAGAATGGCGATGATCAGAACGCCTATGATAAGTACCATGCTAAGCCTCATATTTAACTGCATGGTAAGTATAAGAGAATAGATAACCGCTGCCGGTGTCTTAAAGAACTGTGTCAGAACAGTCTGGGCTGCATTCTGGATATTTGTAACATCCGAAGTCTCCCTTGCTACAAGGCTTGAAACCCCGTACTTATCCAGGTTTGAAAAAGAAAACTGCTGGATCCTCCGAAACAATGCTTCCCTTATATTCGCAGCAAGTCCGCTTGATGCCTTCGCAGAAAATACATAGCCGAAAAGAGCAAGGGTAAGGGCGAGAAGGGCAAAGATCAGCATGAAAGAACCCCAGTGCAATACTTCGCTGATGTTATTCTGCTCTATACCATCATCCACTATATGCGTCGTCATTAACGGTATCATGGTCTCAAAGAGACCGCTTCCGATGAGAAATAACGGTGCTGCCACAAACTCTTTTTTATACTGCTTTACCTGTTGCAGGATCGATTTCATTTAAGGAAAGACCCATCCTTTCCAGCACTGTCTTTAATGCCTTTTTGTATTCTCCCTTTCCTGTAGCGTCGTAGCATGAGAATCCCATGCTGTCTCTAAGCGGTATGCCGTATACCATGAGAGGGAACATCAGAGCTCCGGCAAATACAGCTTTTATATGACCGGCATAGGAATCGGATACCAGACCCTTCCCGAGATTACTGATAACAATGGCATCCTGACCTATATATTCTTTAATCAGTTTAAGCATCTCCTCCCTGCTTTCTGAAAGGAGAATGCTTCTGCAGAGGTTGCACTGATAAGCTATTTCATCCTTTGTATTCTGGGTCTCACAAAGGGATGCGATCTTTGAAGCAAGCGTTTTTAAGTCTCTCAAGTCATCATTAGACACTGTGATCCGCATATTGGAGACGCTGGCATTCTGAAAAGTATGGGGAGCTCCCATCACACTCCTCGCATTAACGGGAATCCTTGCGGTTATGTTTTTCTCATCTTCAAGATAACACTCTGAGACCGCCATCAGGGAAAGAGCCGTTAGTACTGTCTGTGTGGAACTCCCGGTCTCCTTACAGAGATTTCTGAATCCGCTATAAGGAGTCTTTATAATAAAGCAGTTTGAATAGTCAGCTTCCACCGTATCTTTTACGGAAAAGTAGGATCCTTCCGGGAAAGTGATCTTCTTATATTCTGCAGGAACCGGGATCTCATCCTTTAAGAGATCCACATCATAATCATCTTCCCTAGCCCATTTATAAAAAACATCTTCCGCTTCGAAATACCTGTCAAGAAGTGTCCGGGCAAACCAGAATAATCCGCACCCATCTGTAACTACATGGGATACCACGATACCTATCATGTTGCCTTCCGCGTACACGGCGCAGGAATGACCGTTATTTTCATCACAGTTTATGGTATCCGGTTCTTTATATAAAAGCGGGAGCGGAGCTTCATTTTCCTCAAGTCCGAGGAAGACTCCCTCGTCCGCAGCAACGGAATAATTCATATACGGGCAATCGGCAAGTGCCTTATTTAACGCTGACCTCAGCCTGTCCCTATCCACATTTTCATCCAGAAAAAAGCGGGCAAAGGGATTCATCTTACTGATATGTATCCTGCTCCGGTCAAGGCCCAGGACCGAACCGGCATATAGTCTCTTAAGCATTTTTCCTCCTCTAATCTGCCGGCAGCTCTACCTTAAGGTTATTCTGACAGATATTCCTCTCTGCAGAAAGGATCTCTATTCCCT
>CAMJPM010000154.1 GCA_946407725.1 uncultured Lachnospiraceae bacterium | reverse complement strand
AACATCCTCTGACTCAGGCTCCTCATCAATAAATGGATCCCCGTCAATAAACGGATCTTCGTCAATAAATGGATCTTCGTCAATAAACGAATCTTCGTCAATAATGGCATCTTTTTCAATAAACGGATCTTCGTCAATAATGACATCTTTTTCAATAATGGGATTTTTATTGACAACGGAAATCTCATTTATGAGAGGCTCTTCTTTATGGTAGTCCTCTTTCTCCGGCTCCGGACCGGGTTCAGGTTCCGGCTTCTCCTCTGTTACTGATTGCACTTCCGACCGTTCATCGCCATATGGCTTTATATCTTCCGCATACCAGGCAGCTTCAGACATGTCCTCATCATCAAAGGTGATCTCATGCATATCACTTCCCTCCACCTCGTGGGAGTGCTTGAGCTCCTCATAGAACCTGTCTTCCTGCTCTTTTTTCTGCTCTTTTATCTGCTCCTCTTTAAGCTCCTCTTCGGAGGGCCGAACCTCTTCCGGAGTAAAATCAAGATCATTCCCGAAGGGCGTGATCTTATACTCCTCATCAGCCTTCCCTCTCTCTTCCGGTGAAGTCTCCGGAGCCTTAAATGTTTCCGGCGTGTATTCCGACTTATATTTCGGCGCTTCCGTCGTACGTTTCAGCGTTTCCTGCGCCTTAAATAATTCCGGAGCGATCTCCGGCTCTTCCATTTTTTCACGCTTTATTTCCGGAACCGGTGCAGGCTTTGGCTTTTTGTCAAAATCCTTAGGCTTTACCATATGCTCTGCAGTCATGGCAAAGGGTGAATACCCCTGGGATTCTGAGCTCTTCACTTCCTTTTTCCCGCCACCGTATGAGTAGGAATTCCCGTCATTGTATGAATAGGAATTTCCGTCACCGTACGGGGAAACATCAAATCCGCTTTCCCCGGGAACATCCTCATTATCGTAAAAGTCATTCTGAAAGAAAGAATTCTCCTCTTCCCTTTCCTTATTGTCATCGCCGACAGTTATATTAAAGATATCCTTGTTTTTCCTGTTATTTGCTTCCTCCCGGAGCTTCCGGCGCTTAAGCTCCCTTTCCTCGGCCCTTCTTTTCTTGCGGTATTCCCTCTCCTCTTCACGGATAAGCTTCTTTTCTTCCCTTATAACCTCAAGGTCCTTCTCCCTTTCAATCCGGTGTTCCCTGGCTCTGTCCGCCAGCTCCCTGCCCGGATCCGAAAGCAGCCGGAAAAGTGAATTTCCGCTTATCACCATTAAACAGATGAGAAGAATGAAGATCATTATTATTATTGTGGCAGGCCTTCCTATGATCTTTTGCAGGGCTTCAAAGATACCTCCCGAGATAAAACCTCCCCCGGAACGGTTGGATGCGGAATAATCATAGGTTCCGAAATACCCTCCCAGATTGTATTCATCGGACACGAATAACTGCAGGAACATTCCCACGTCAAAAAACAGGATGACCGAGCTTATAAACTTGATCACCAGCCTGTGGTTATCCTTATTTACCAGATAGAAGCAGACCCCTCCGAAAAGAAAGAAAGGGAAAATATACTCCATGGCGCCGAATATACCAAAAAACAGGGAATTAAAGACATCCCCGAAACGGAGGGTAAGTCCGAAATTCCCAAGTATCAATATGATGCAAAGCGCCAGGAGAAACAGTATCCCTATTTCCAGATAAAGACCTTCCGGTACGTCGCTCTCCCTTGTATCTCTCTTCTTTGAAGCAGGGCTCTTACGCCTCGTGCTGCTGTTCTTTTTTACTCCCTTTTTAGCTGTAGCCATAAATACTGCCAACTACTCCTACTTTGTAATAAAATATCCGGCTATTGCCACAATTCCGGCCAGCAGGCAATATACGGAAAAGAAAATATAACGCTTGTTTTTCACCACGTTCAGCATGATCCTTATTGCCCCGTAGCCCACCACGGCCGCAACCAGCATGCCTATAAGGTAAGAAACCTCAAATTTAGCTCCGGTCTCCGCCACATCCTTAATCTCCAGCACCGCCGCTCCAAGTACCGCGGGGATGGACATTATAAAGGAATATTTGACCGCAAATCTCTTTTCAAATCCGCAGAGCAGAGCCATTGTTATGGTGGTTCCGGACCTTGAAATACCGGGCAGGGTGGCTATTCCCTGGGATGTGCCTATTATCAGTGCATCCCTGTAGGTGGCGTCCTTTGGAGTCTTGCCTCCCTCCTCCGCCCTGTCCGCGATAAACAGGATACCGGCGGTAATAATAAGGAATATGCCGGGCATTATCAGTGTCTTGCTGCATTCGCTTACCAGATCCTTCAAAAGAACACCGATTATTGCCGTGGGAATGGTGGAAACAATAACGAGCATAACAAATTTCCTGTATCCGGTTCTGATAACTCTCCGCCACTTCTTTCCGGTAAATTTTCCGACAATGTTTTTCAGAAAATCAAAGATTATGGCAAATCCCTCCTTGATGAGCTTGAAGATATCCTTATAGAAAGCCACGAATATGGCTATCAGTGTGCCCACATGCAAAAGGATATCAAAGAGGAACAGATCCTCCACGCCCTCTCCCAGATGAAAGAGATTTTGAAAGATGGCCAGATGTCCCGAAGAGGATACCGGCAAAAATTCTGTCAATCCCTGTAAAATGCCCATAAGTATTGCGCCTATGATACTCAAAACCATACCTCCTGAAAAATAAACTATCCAAAATACCAAGGTTTTCTTAGGCTGCTGATGCGCTCAGCCGAAAGATGCCCACCGGACATCTTTCCACTTGCGGGGAACGCAAGTGACTGTTCTGAACAGTTACCAATCTTTATTAAAACTCCCGGAGATGCCCACCGGACATTCTGCCATCAGGAGTTGATATATCCCGTAAGTCCTCCGGAATTAATGATCTTCTGCATAAACTCCGGGAAGGGCTGGGCACTGAAGGTTTCTTTCGTGGTGATATCGGTGATCTTCCCGGTATCGAAATCCACTTCAACCTCATCCCCGGCCTTTATGGCCTCTGCCGCCGGAGGGCACTCCAGAATGGGGAGCCCTATATTGATGGCATTTCTGAAGAATATTCTGGCAAATGTTTCGGCGATGACACAGCTCACCCCGGATTCCTTTATGACCATGGGAGCATGCTCCCTGGAGGAACCGCAGCCGAAATTCTTTCCGGCCACCATAATATCACCCTTTTTAACTTTTGCAACAAATTCCCTGTCGATATCCTCCATGGTATGGGCTGCCAGCTCTTTTTTATCCTGGATATTCAGATATCTGGCGGGAATAATAACATCCGTATCCACATTATCTCCGTATTTAAAAACGCTTCCCTTTGCTTTCATGATCTGTTGATGCCGCTCCTTTCATATCATCTGTAAACGCCGTTTAAGATCCATCGGCTTTCGCTTTCCGTATGGGCATCCCACATCATAGATGTGGGATAAATACTCGCCGTATGGGCATC
>CAMJPM010000153.1 GCA_946407725.1 uncultured Lachnospiraceae bacterium | reverse complement strand
TACCTTCTTCCGTTCCTTCTTTCCCTTCTTCCGTTCCTTCTTTCCCTTCTTCCGATCCTTCTTTTCCTTCTTCTGATCCTTCTCCTTCCTCTTCTTCTCCGCCTTCCCCTTCATCTGTGACTTCCACTTCGCAGTATCCCACATATGGTCCTCCCGCAGTGCGTGCAAGGATCGTTGCTGTTCCCTCTTTCAGACCGGTAATGACACCGTTCTCCACAGATGCCACTTCGTAATTTCCCGTTCTCCAGTTGATCTTCTGATTCTCCGCATCTTTCGGGAATACGGTTGCTGTCACTGTCGCCTTTTCACCGATCTTCAGCTTTACTTTATCCTTGTCGACCGCGATACCCTTCACGGCATTGGGATCAAAGGTATAGTGGGCGTACAGGGTTGTGACATCCTTCTTTAAATTCCGGTAGGGATAGGCTTTTTCTCCTCCCTCTTTCTCGGTATACCAGCCGTCAAAAACATAGTCCTCAAGGTATGCCTCGGGAAGGCAGCCATAATATGCTCCTTCACAGTAGATCCTTTCTTTTACGTTACAGGTTCCCTCACCCGGATCCAGTGCAACTGTCTGCTTTTTAATTCCGGAAAAGTC
Source organism: uncultured Lachnospiraceae bacterium (assembly GCA_946407725.1). GTDB lineage: Bacteria > Bacillota > Clostridia > Lachnospirales > Lachnospiraceae > NK4A144. Next base: position 3,075 of record CAMJPM010000153.1, on the reverse strand, counting down.
GATCTTATATATTTTACGGAAATAGTTATAGTCCTCATCCTCCATATCCGTTGCTATTCCGGTTTTCTTATTGTAATGACGGACTTCGTCCCACACCCTGCGGTTATCGTGGTTTCCGTGGATGATCCAGAGCTCCACCGTACCGTCATCAAGCTCTTTAACACTCCCCACCATGCACCAGTGGGATTTTCCCATTCCCAGCATATCTCCGGGTTCAAGCTTCACCGTTCCTCCCGCATATACCGTATCCTTCCAGTCATACTCAGTGCTTTCATATCCCTTCACACCCGCCATGGCATAGGTCCAGTCGATAAAGGCTCGGCACCAGGTGGCAGGCTGGTAGCCGGTAAAGCGGCTGGCTTCGGCAAAATGACCCCATTCATAGTCCACGGCTTTTCCTGAAAGCTTAAACTCCCTGCTGTTGGAGCCGTCAAGGTGATAAGGGGAAAAGCCTTCCCTGTAGCCCTTCTGGGACTGATGGATATTTACGATGTTCTTTCTCCAGTCGTCTGTAAGCTCTAATGCCTGGAGCTGGCGGTAGTACTTGGTGCCGATGTAGGTCTCATGGAAATCAAGGCCGTGGAGCGCACGTCCGGCCATACCTGCAAAGCAATACCAGCTTATATTTGCAACACCGCTGTCATAATAATTATCACTTCCCAGTGGATCGGTCTCAATGACCTTTACCTTGAAATCATAGTCCTCAAAAAGCGCTTCCTCCAGGGAGCCGCAATTTCTGAAAAGGTCTTTATCCAGCCTCTTAACATTCTTCGGTATGGTTACGGAATCCAGGGAAGAGCAGTTCTGCAGTATTCCTTCCTTCAGTTCAGTTATGCCTGCGCTCAGGTGGATCCTCATGAGTTTCCAGTTATTGGCAAAGGCATATTTTCCGATCTCCGTTATGGTATCCGGCATGGTAAGGTATTCGAGATAACTCTTATTCTGAATAGCCCTGTCTCCGATGGCACGGACGGTGACGCCGTTGATCTTTTCCGGGATGTTTATCTGAGCTTCATCAGAGTTGAGTCCGGTAATGGTACCGGTTTCCTCATCAAATGAGAAGATTTCCTCATCACTCACAGGGATCTCCGGGAACTCTTCCTCCCTCTCTTTGATCTTTTTCTTTTCTTCTTCTACGAGGGCAGGATCAGTCTCATGTATCCAGTCCGGATCCATGGATCCCTTTCCGGTTGTATAGGCGTCTTCCGGATTCTGGTCAGGCCAGTCCTTTTCATCATCCTCTACTTCAATATCCTCCGGAAGTTCCTTATAAATACTCTCGCCCTTTTCACTGCGATAGAGGAGATAATCCACCCTGTGGTCGCTGTCAAAAAAGAATCCCGGTGTGCTTACACCCAGCTCCAGATCAGAGTCGTCTCCTTCTTTATTATCCGAGTGGGTGGTGTCCAGCCAGCGCCACTTTCCATCATAATATGCCGCGCAGAATTCGTGGTCTATGGTTTCTCCATTCAGATCCTTTCTCCAGAAGGTCGCGCAGGGAATGCCCAGGGATTGCAGCATAACCTGGGTCATATTGGAATATCCGCCGCAGCTGTTCAGCTGCTCATCCTTTTCTCCGGCTTCCACTTCCTCTATACCTGTAAATACTGCCCAGGGGTGGTTATCATGACCCAGTTCATATTCCAGATGGTTTGTGATCCAGAGCATCACAGCCTTTATCTTTTCATAGTCCGTGGTACAGCCCTTGGTGACCTCCTCTGCTTTGGCCTTGACCGCATCCTGTCTCTTTTTAAGCTCCTCTCCTTCGATCCAGTTAACACCGTTATTTCTCTCGGCCTCTGTCCCGTACTTCAGCCTCCACATTTCCTTCTGATCATTTATGCTTACCGAATTAGTAAGCCACTTTTCCGCTTTCTTTCCCGAATCATAGAACATCTTAAAGCGGGTACTGGGGATATTCACCACCTTTTCCAGATTTAAGCATCTGTAGAATATACCCCAGGCGGAGATGTCGCATTCCGACCCTTCCGTAAACGCGACACCCTTAAGTCCGTAACATTCATAAAATGCCATTCTCCCTATACTCCTGCAGTTTCCCGGGATATCCACGTATTCCAGGGCACTGCACTGATAGAACGCCATCTCCCCGATAGTTTCAATTGAAGCAGGCATTGAGACCTTTTTTAGTTTTGTGCAGCCGTAAAAACACTGCTTTGGAATAGTAGTGTATGTAGCCGGAATGGTGAATTCCTGGAGCGACTCTAATTCCGCGAGGCTTCCTTCCCCTAGGACATTCCTTTCAGGAAGGTTTATCTTTTTTAGGTTTTTCAGCCCGGAGAGTCCCCATCTCTTTATGAGCTTTACCTCCGTCCCGTCTATCTTATCCGGGATAGTAAGCTCCTCCATATCACCCTCGGCCCAGGCAATTGTACCTGTGTCTGGTTCAAAATAAAGCTTTCCCCCGGGCACCTCGCAGGTTATCCGCTGGGAACCGAATATTTCCGCGTCATTCTCTTCTGCAAACAGGCTCACAGCTTTTAACGCATTTTCTCTTTCCGTAAAATAATCCGTGTCCTGGGCAGTATCATCCTCTTCAATGGCAGGACTATCTTTCAATATAACAGGGCCATCCTCCACTATGTCAGGACTCTCCCCCGCTATGGCAGGACTCTCCTCCGCTATGGAGGCAACAGACTCTTCCACCGGGATTTCCCCCGCACGAACAGTATTTATGCCGTTTATTCCTCCAAATACCATCCCGGCTGTGATGGAAATATCCATTATTATGGTAATTGCCCGTTTTATCTCTTTTTTCATATTCTGCTCCTTTCTGTAAATGATGGTCCCAGGGGACGGAGTTTATGGTCTTTTTTAAGTGTTTCTTAATATAATACCATACACATCACGTATGTTTCTATACAAATAAGGTCTAATGTTTTTCACCTGACTCCCTCCAAGCCCCGATTACTTGCCTAAACCCCAAAATCGTCCCCGAGGCAAGTAATTCCCGCTCCTTCCATGGCCCCGATTACTTGCCTTAACCGCAAAATCGTTCTCGCGGCAAGTAATTCCCGCTCCTTCCGCTGCCCCGATTACTTGCCTTAACCGCAAAAT
>CAMJPM010000152.1 GCA_946407725.1 uncultured Lachnospiraceae bacterium | reverse complement strand
CTCCAATTTCCTGTTGTTTTTTTCATGAACCTGATTTATTATAATCAGGCAGCCGTAAAGAAATCCGATAAGAAATCTTCCGGCAGCAATCTGAATAAAATCCACCAAAACTGCTACGAAAAATCACAGGGGGATCCTGTGGGTTTTAAGCAGTTTCTTTTTTTGCAAATCCTAAAGAAACCCGCAAAAAGCGCAGGATTTCACTACCCCTGTTTAGGACACCAAGAAGGATAGCAAGCATAGGGTTTGTTCCCACAAACCCCATTTTCCGCTCATTTTTCCCTGACGGGAAAAAGGCCCGGAAAATTACAAGGGGACGCCCCCTGACCCCCTTGCTTCCGTACCGGAAGTCATCAAAAACCTGAAATAACATAACGCTGAAAATTTCCATAAACCAGAAAGGATTTTCATATGGGAGAACGTGACAGAAAAAACGAACTCAAGGTATTCCTGTCAGATGATGAAAAGTTCATTTTGGATGAAAAATGGAGGCTGTCGGAGCTTCCAAGCCGGTCGGCCTTTATACGGCAGCTCATCATCTACGGATTTGTTTATGATGTGAACTATGACGGCCTGAAAGAATACACAAAAGAGCTCAATTCGATAGGGAGAAACATCAACCAGATCGTGAGTCTCTGCAACAAAACAGGAAGCATTTATTCAGATGATGTTAAGGCACTAAAGGAGCAGATGGATAAAATATGGCATATACACGAATCCACGCTATCAAAAGCACCGTTGGAAAATCAATAGACTATATCTGTAACCCGGAAAAGACGGATAATATGAGGCTCGTATCCTCTTATTCCTGCTCTCCCGGATCTGCGGAATATGACTTCAGATTTGCCCTCGCAGGTACCCGTTACGGGGAGAATAAAAACCTTGCGTATCACATAGTCCAGTCCTTCGCTCCGGGAGAAGTTTCTGCGGAAGAAGCGCATCAGATCGGGATGGAGCTGGCAGACAAATTCCTTAAAGGAAATTACTCCTATGTGATTGCCACTCATACAGACAAAGCTTCGATCCATAATCATCTGATATACTGCGCTGCAGACAATGTCCAGCATAAAAAATATGAGGAATGTACGAAGAATTACTATGCTCTCCGGCGTCTCAGCGACGAACTCTGCAAAGAGCATAATCTTTCCATAATCGCTCCCACCAAAAACAAGGGAAAATCCTATAAGGAATGGAAAGAAATCCGTGCTAAAAACTCCTGGAAAGAGCGTATGCGCCAAGACATAGACGAGGCTATAGAAACAGCCGTTTCTTATGAGGATTTCCTTACCCAGATCCGCGAAAAGGGATATGAAGTAAAGGGCGAAAAAACGGATGGCGAAGCGCTTAAATATATCTCCTTCAGGGCTCCCGGACAGCAGAGATTTGTCCGTGGAAGCGTCCGCTCCCTCGGGGAGAAATATACGCGGGATAATATCATTCAGCAGATCTCTGAAAAGAAGAAAGCCAAGGTAAAAACCGTCCGTCCACACCAGCAGGATATCCTTAAAAGAACAGCTCCGAAGAAGACTCTTATAGACACTTCAGAAGAGAAGTTCCGGAAGAGTCCCGGTCTTAAGCACTGGGCTGATATCCAAAACTTAAAGACCGCCGCGGCAAGCTATGCAGTGGCAGGAAATCTGACGGAACTTAAGGAGAAAATCGAAGCGAAAAATAAAGAAGCTGCTGCTTCCAGATCAGAACTTGCAGCCATCGGACGGGAGTTAAAAGAACTTAAAGAAATCCAGCATTATCTCCTGCAATATAAGGAGACTGCCCCTTACCGTCAGGCCTACAATAATTCCAGGGATAAGGAAACCTACGCTATGAAACATGACGAGCAGCTTACCCTTTTTGATGGTGCCAGAAATATGCTGAAAAAGAAGGGAATCCGCCCAAATATTTCAGAGCTTAAGCAGGTAAATAAGGACGTTTCCGAGCTCGAAAAAAGAGAGGCTGAAATCGAGAAAAAATACGATTCCGCTATGAAAGACGCGAAAGATCTGGAGCAGAAATACCATAATGTCACGGAATATCTGGGATATGATAAAGAACAGAAAACACATGAACGGGAAATATCGTCCAGAGACCGCAAAAATAAAACATCCCACGTGTTATAAATTACCAAAAAGCGCCTAAATACTTGACGTTTCACCACTCAAGCCGGACAATAATTGAAGTGCTAAACCATCAGGGTTTAGTAATCGTTCAAACATCAAGGAACTCATGAATAAGACAGAATTAGTTGAGGCTATCGCAAAGGAAACCATGCTTTCAAAGAAGGACACTGAGGCTACCGTTAAGGCTTTTACTGACGTTGTAGCTAAGGAGCTTAAGAAGGGCGGAAAGGTTGCCCTTATCGGATTCGGAACCTTCGAAGTTGGCAAGAGGGCTGCCAGAACCGGTCGCAATCCCCAGACCGGCAAAGAGATCAAGATCGCTGCTTCCAAAGCACCTAAGTTCAAGGCCGGAAAGGCACTTAAAGATCTCGTAAACGGAAAGAAAAAGTAATCCTACTTTTCTTACAACAGGGCTCCCGCACTCTCGGCGGGGGCTCCTTTTTTATCTGCAGAATTTATGAAAGACCATAGCCACAAAAAGAGTTATAATGTTCCAAGAAGAACTATCCTTAAAGAACACGGAGGAGGTTTCAAAAATGGTAACAGCAGCAATCGTCATCAGCATCGCAGCTCTTTGTTTATCACTATATAATTTATTTATACTTCTTCGTAAAAAGAAGTAATAATTGCTGCAATTGTCAAGCAAAATCCACTCAATCTTGTTCTTTCAAGCACAGTCTAACATATTCCCTGTCCCTAACCTCATAAAACAGTGGAATATCATAATGCTTCGTATACTTACACAGACGACATCCACATCCGATATGGCCTTTTGAATACATTCCGTCAGTTTTGAACCATTCGCCGCCGCAGAAAGCGTGGCTCACTCTCTTTTTCCTGGCAATAGCCTTGTTCCTGACTTCTCGCCTGTAAGCACGTGTTCTTTCCATATTCAATTCACCGCCTTTGATGTATTTACTTCCCTGTAAAGAGCATCAAAGGAATGAACTCCTTACAGGAAAAGCATCTGACGGTTTTTCATGCAATATAAAATCATATTTTTAATCATATCTTTCATAACATTAGCTATCCTTGGCCTCCTGGGGAGCGTCGTCACGGATAATAAACTTACCATCTTTTACATAAGACCACTCATCATTCGATTCCCAGAATGTATCATATTTACGCATCATAGCGGCTCTTTAATCTCCTTCTTCTGCCTCCACAAAGGTTTATATTTCCTCTTTCTAACCAGATAGAAATTTCTGTAATAATACTCTCTTTCAACATCATACTCTTCGGGAGTCATATCTTCTCTCCAAAACGGAACTTCTTTTACACTGGGCGTTGCCCAATCTCCATATTTGTTCTCAGGTCTATTCATGTTCGCCATTCTTCATAACCTTTTCCACAAATTCCGAAGGCAACCGCAAATTATACTTTCCCACATAATATGAAAGGCTGCTTGGCCAGCTATACTCGCCGTCGGTCATAAAGCATCTTTCCCCCGGGATCAATTCACCGGTAAAGAAATCCCTTGCCCGGCTGCAGGCAGCTACCGTCTTCTCACCCGATTCAAGGTATTTAATAATCATTTCTTTTCCCTCGTAAGGATAATCGTGTTGCCGCTTCCTCACGCTGTCACCAGACTGCTCTTATGCGCCGTCTTGATCCT
>CAMJPM010000151.1 GCA_946407725.1 uncultured Lachnospiraceae bacterium | reverse complement strand
GACTTAATTTAAAACAATTCCGGAGTCTTACTTACAGGGGGTTCTGAATAGTTACAATCCCCCACATAATTCATAATAATATATTCAAATACAAGGGTAATCTTCGTATTCTGTTATTTTCGTTATCTTTATTACCATATTTCAAAAATCCTTATTTCTACTATATATATCATAATCTGTTTCTGTTATCCTTTTGTTTTTTCGTTGTTTTTCCCTGTTGCGCATATCTATATCGCTTAATTGCTATATATTCTGTTATTCTTGTTATCTCTGTTATTTTTCTTGAAATATGCCTTTACAATCAGCACTTCTTTCCATATAATATTGTTACGGGTATGTTATCCAGCGTGTTTAATTGTTATTTTTTGTATTACTGTTTTTTGTATTACTCTTTGTATTACATCGGTCGCGGGCTTAATCGCCACAAATGACCCTCATAAAAATACAAAAAAACGCAAAAAAAGGCCCGTCATCTACAAAAACGAGCCAAAAATAATATATATAAATCTGTATTTTCTTTATACTGGCAATATCAAAATCCCATCAAAGCCTTGTAAATACTGATAATGTCAATTCATCAAGCCTCAAATTTATAACCCATCCCCCAAATAGTCTTGATGCAGTCGCCTTTTTCTCCCATTTTGGAGCGGAGTTTTTTTACATGGGTGTCAATGGTGCGGGCATCACCGAAATAGTCGTAGTTCCAGACGTTGTTTAAGATCTTTTCCCTGGAAAGGGCAATGCCTTTATTAGACATGAAATAGAGAAGGAGCTCAAACTCCTTGAAAGACAGTTCCACATTTTTCCCGTCTATAGTGACGCTGTGGGCGGCCTGATCCAGGACTATGCCGTTTATCTCTATCTTTTCCTCGCCATTTGCGGCGTTACTGCGGCGAAGAAGTGCTTCCACCCGTGCCACTAGGATCTTAGGTGAGAAGGGTTTTGAGATATATTCATCCGCCCCAAGATCGAACCCCTGCAGTTCATCCCGTTCTTCACCCTTTGCGGTAAGCATGATGACAGGTACCTTTGAATACTCCCTGATCTCTTTAAGGACCTGCCAGCCGTCCATTTTAGGCATCATTACATCAGTAATGACAAGGGCGATATCCTTTGTATCAAAAAAGATATCCACGGCCTCCGCTCCGTCGGAGGCCTCAATAATGGAATATCCTTTTTTTGAAAGAAAGTCATTTACAAGCTTCCTCATTCTGGCTTCATCATCAGCCACGAGGATTTTTATCTGATCCATTCCTTATTCCCCTCAGTGTCCGTCTCTGTGCATGGAGAACTTATCCATCGGATAGTCTTTAAGGTTTTCAAGAACCTTTCTGTCATCCGCCTTTGCCAGCAGCGCTTCCCTGGGTTTGTTGATATCACTGATGTTCTTATGCCTGGAGGGTCCTCCTACGCAGCCTCCGTGACATACCATGCCCTCAATGAAATCCTCCGGAAGCTTCCCGGCCTTAAGGAGCATAAGGGCTTTTTTACACTCTGAGCCTCCCGCTGCTTTAAGAAGCTTGATACCGGATGTGTCCTCTCCCCTCTCCTGCATACACTCAATAACCGCATTGGCAACTCCGCCGCTGCCGGCAAATCTCTTGCCCCAGATAGAGGACTCCTGATAATCCTCTGAAACAGGCTCGAACTTCACATCCTTTGAACGCATCAGAGCCCTGAGTTCTCCGTAGGTTATAACATAATCCGCATTGTCCTTCACCGACTTGTCCTGGGCCTCCGATTTCTTTGCGATGCAGGGGCCGATAAATACGGTAATACAGCCGGGCCGCACTGTCTTCAAATATCTGGATACGGCGCACATGGGAGAAACGGTAGTTGACATGTTCTCCTTATACTGATCCGGAAAATGCTTTTTAAGCATATTGATAAAAGCCGGACAGCAGGAAGTAGTCATTTTCCTGCCCTCCTTAAAGGCTTCAGACCATTCCTCGGATTCATAGGCCGCTGTCATATCTCCGCCCAGTCCCACCTCGATCATGTCCGCAAAGCCGATCTTCTTTAAGCCTTCCCTGATGGAAGCCATGGTGATATCCTCTCCGAACTGTCCCTCAGTGGCGGGAGCGCACATGGCAATAACTTCCTTACCTGCCTTTATCTCTTTTATGATGTCCACCAGGAATGTCTTGCTTCCGATAGCGGCAAAGGGACATTTGTGGATGCAGTGTCCGCACTGTATGCATTTATCCTCATCTATCTTGCAGTAGCCGTACTCATCATAGGTTATGGCATCAACAGGGCAGGCCTTTTTACAGGGACGGACTAAATGCACGATAGCGCCGTAAGGACAGGCCTTGGCGCACATGCCGCACTCCTTGCACTTGGCGGGATCTATATGCATCCTGACATCTCCGGGGCTTATGGCTCCGAACTTACAGGAATTAAGACATGCTTTTCCGGGACAGAATCTGCAGTTGTCAGTCACAGAATACGCGGACAGAGGACACTCATCACATGCAGCATGTATGACCTGCACTATATTGTCAGACCCCCGGTTATCCGAGGTATCCTGTCCGCATGCAAGTCTGATCCTCTCCCTTACGATCTCCCTCTCTTTATAGATGCAGCATCTGAAGAGAGGCTTAGGTCCGGGGATTATCTTATTGACCAGCTCTGCCTTGGTATCTTCATTCAGGTTTGCATTCCATGCAAGCCTGCAGACCTCTTCCATTATCGTATGCTTGAATCTTACGATCCCTTCGTCATTCGTAACCATTTCGTTATTACCATCCGTAGCCGGCGCAGCTAAATGCCAGCGTTTTATCACTTAAGTATCATCGTATCCTTACCTGACTATGGATACCAGCTCCAGCACTTCAAAGCCTTCAGCCTTACCCTTGAGCTTTATGGTATCTCCAAGGGACGTACAGGTTATACGATCACCCAGAGCATCAGCCACCGAACGGCTGATATATACCTTTCCGCCGGGGGTGTTGGCTTCAAGACGTGCTGCGGTATTGACGGTATCTCCTATGGCGGTATAGTCCATGTGCCTCTCAGCACCCATATTACCCACGACGGCAGGTCCGTAATTAACACCGACGCCGACTCTCAGTTCCTCTCCTATTTCCGCTTTCAGTTCCTCGGAAACCCGGGCTGCTCCCTCTACGATCATGGAAGCCGTCCTTACAGCATTCATCACTGCATCCTCCTGAGGAAGGGGAGCTCCCCAGAACGCCATCATTGCATCACCTACGAACTTATCAAGTGTTCCGCCTGTAGCCTCAACACAGCTGCTGGCCATTGTCAGATACTTATTCAGTATAAAGACAACCTTTTCAGGGGCAAGCCGCTCGGACATTGTGGTAAAGCCTCTTACGTCAACAAACAGTACCGCGATATCACAGGTCCTGCCTCCAAGGGACAGACTCTCTGTTCCCTCCTTAAGGATCTCACGCACTATCTCAGGAGCTACGTATCTTTCAAAAGTCCTGGTGACGCGCTGCCTTTCAAGTGCTGTTTTCACATAGTGGATCACGATGGAAGCTATATACAGGATCAATACACCCGCAGGTATCCACAGAGGATGAAGCACATGCCCTGCTCCGCCGATCTTCACATTATAAGCCGCATAGTTGACCGCCGAGACGATGATCACTGCCGAAACAGCAAGTATGGTAGAGATCTTAATATCCGTCTTCTGGAAAATAAGGAACAGGATAAAGCAAACCACAAAAAGAGCAATGGCCTGAGGGAGCTTGGACACCTCAGTTTTGTAATCGGAATCAAGTAT
>CAMJPM010000150.1 GCA_946407725.1 uncultured Lachnospiraceae bacterium | reverse complement strand
AAACATGCCACCGGCATGTTTTGCACCGGACATTTCACCTTTCGGCTCCTCGTGCTTAGCACGACTTTAATGAGCCGAATGCGCGCATCTATTCAGAATCCGAAGGGTTCTGAATAGATATGACGAGTTTATAAGGGCAGTTAAGGAAGGTGCGGAAAATCTGAAAAAAACAGGTATAGGCATGGATGATGGGATCGAATGAATGGTACAAAAGGATGGCGTTTTACCAGATCTGGATCCGCAGCTTCTTTGACGGAAACGGAGACGGTATCGGGGATCTTTACGGAGTATACGAAAAGCTTCCCTATGTGAAATCGCTGGGGGTGGACGGGATCTGGTTTTCACCGCTCTATCCCTCGCCCAATGCTGACTTTGGATACGATATTTCCGATTATTACAATATCCATCCGGATTACGGAAATATGGAGCAGTTCAGGAAGGTCCTGGATAAGGCCCATGAGCTGGGGCTTAAGGTTATGATGGATCTCGTTGTGAACCATACCAGCGATGAGCATCCCTGGTTTGTGGAAAGCAGAAAGGGAAAGGACAATCCCTACAGTGATTATTATATCTGGAGGGATAAGCCCAATAACTGGGATTCCATCCTGGAGGGCAAGGCCTGGGAATATGATGAGACCAGGCAGCAATACTATCTGCATATATTTGCCAGAAAGCAGCCGGATCTGAACATGGATAACCCCCGTGTCAGGGAAGAGGTAAAACGTATAATGCGTTTCTGGCTCGATCTCGGGGTGGACGGCTTCAGGGAGGATGTCATAAATTTTATATCAAAAAAAGAGGGGCTTCCGGATGGCCTTCCTTTTATACCCGTTATAAACGGGATGCCCCATTATAAGGACGGTCCCCATATCCATGAATATATGGCAGAGTTCAGAAAGGTATGTAAAGAGTACGACTGCATCCAGATAGGCGAAGGACCGATGACAGATCTGAAGTCTGCCATGAGATATCTGACGGGGGATGAAAAATCCCTGGATATGATGTTCTCGTTTGACCACATGATGGCGGATTGCATATATACGGAGTATATCCACAGGCCCTTTGACCTTGTGAAGCTTAAAAAAGCCTTCAGTAAATGGCAGAAGGCATTGAATAATAAGGGGTGGAACGCACTCTATCTTGAAAATCACGATCATCCCAGAATAATAAGCCGTTACGGGGACGGCAGATATTTCAGTATCAGGAGGCAGGTGCCCAAATACTGGAAGGAAAGCGGAAAGATGCTGGCGGTAAGCTATATCTTTCAACAGGGAACCCCCTTCATATATCAGGGGCAGGAGATCGGGATGACAAATATAAAGCTGTCTTCCATAGATGACTATGTGGATGTGTCGTCTAAAAACAATTTCCATACATACCATCTGAAGGAATCACTGGAAAGAAGGCTGAGGAGGATCCATATCTCCAGCAGGGATTCGGCCAGGACTCCTGTTCAGTGGAGTGACAGCAGAAATGCCGGGTTTTCGGACAGTACCCCCTGGTTTTTTGTGAACGGGAACTACCACACCATAAATGTGGAAGCGGAAGAAAAGGATCCGGAAAGCATACTGAATTTTTACAGGAAATGCTTAGACTTAAGAAAAAAGAGCAAAACACTTGTTTATGGGGAATACAGGGAATATTTTCCACGGGACAGGCATATCTACATGTACAGCCGCAGCCTCGGTGAAGTAAGCTATCTGATAATATGCTCTTTTTCAAGGCATAAGATACGGGTCAGGTTTCCTAAAGAAATGAAGGGCATGAAAAAGAAAATGGTCCTGTGCAATTATCCGGCGGGAAAAGAGGTGCGGGGAAACGGCTGGTTCAGGCCCTATGAGGCCAGGGTTTACAAGATGGCTGATAAGTAACGGATCAAAGGATATTATTGACTGTAATATTTGGTTTAATGTAAACTAAAACACGACTATTCAGAAGGTACAGTGCTGGGGGTCTGAACTGTTACCTAAAAAGTAACAAAAATCAGGGAGTGAAGAGTAAGATGCAGGAGGATTTTCACTATTATGCAACATACTGTGCAGCCTATATCGCGGGATACTCCCACGAGGAAAGCCAGGACATAGCCTACAGTGCGCAGTTTGTGGATGTTTGTTCAAGGACGCTTTTGTCAAAGATAAAGGGTCCCCTTAATGCTGCCACCACACAGCTGCAGCTGGAGCTTATGGATGCAAGGACTGATCCGGTGGGCTTACAGGATATAACCAGGATCTGGTCCGCCTTTCATTTTCTGCCCGGAAATCTGCTGGCGGAAAAGAAAAAGTGTTCAAAGCATTACCTGAATAAATACAGACTGATCTGCGGACCAAACGGGGATCTTGTAAAAAAGACGGTGGAGCTTGCAAAGGGGAAACCGGTACAGTCAGTGGGAATAGCGATGCACGTTCTTGCCGATACCTGGGCCCACACTAATTTTGCCGGAACTCCTTCCCTTGTCATCAATAATACGAATTATGTGTTCTATGAGCTCTTTCCCGAGGGAGAGGGCTTCAGGGAGAAGCTTATCAAATTTGTGCATAAGACGTCGACACCGGATGATCTTGAAAACAGCATATACACCAACAGTCTGTATCAGAGTGTCGAGAATTCCATAATGAATCTGGGCCACGGCAGAGCCGGACATCTGCCGGATTACAGCTTTGTGCGATACAAGTATCTGCCTGCCTGGGGAGAGTACGAGGAACTGATCAAGGATAATCCCTCCGATTACATGAAGGCCTTCACCCAGATGATCTATGCCATGAAATGTATACGCACGGAAAATGCTTCCTTTGAAAAGGATACCTATGATACGGAAGCCATTGCACCCTGGCGTGAGAGGATACAGGGCATAATAAATAAAAGGCAACTGCTCGCCAGTGATGACTGGAAAGCCTTTGGAGAGGAGCTGTCGGGACAGGAGATAGAGGATTTTGTTATAGATAAATATTTTAAGGAATATACCGGCACTCCCAAAAAGGAAAGGGCCGAAACCTTTATCGGAAAATTTACCCGCGGGGCCATTGCCCATAAGGGAATGGTCATCGATGAGATCTCAAAAACAGGAAACAAGCTGGCCGGAGCCGCAAAGGCGGGCTTTTGGGACAGGCTGCTCGGGCGCAGGGACTCGTCGGATGAGGATAAAGAGGAAGCATAAAAGGAGGATATAAAATGACATTATTTCAAAGAGTCAGGGGTTTATTCATCGGACTGGTAATGATGGCAGTGGCAATCGCCTTTTTGGCAAATCCCGATGACGATGCTTATCTGTTTGTCATAGCGATCCTTACACTGGGTCTTGCCTTTAAGGGTTTAAAAGATATTATATTTTATTTCACCATGGCACGGCATATGATAGGCGGAAAGATGATACTGGTCCAGGGAGTGATCATCCTTGATTTTGCGCTTCTCACGGGATCCCTTTCAGACGTTCCCAAAGTATATATCCTTTTATATCTCATTGTGATACACGCCTTTTCCGGAGTTATCGAGGTGTTGAGGGCAATGGAGGCCAGAAGAACGGTTTCCGGACCCTGGAAGATGAAGTTCAGCCACGGAATGATCAATTTCCTGCTGGCGATTTCCTGCCTTGTCTTTATAAGACATACACAGACGGCCCTTATCATATACAGTATAGGGCTTCTGTATTCGTCTTTGGTGAGGATAGCAAGTGTTTTCAGAAGAACCACGTTTATATTGATAAAGTGATCTGACAGAGTTGTATAGGTTTCCGAATGCAAAATCGGAAAATGCGTTCGGAAATCCCGCGTTCCGCGGGACACGTGTCTTAA
>CAMJPM010000149.1 GCA_946407725.1 uncultured Lachnospiraceae bacterium | reverse complement strand
CAGAAAGCCTGCCTTTTATATCGCCAATCGCCTTGTCCATAATCTGTTTTTATTCTGATCTACCAAAACCATATTACATCCGCCGGCATCCTCAAGAAGCTCAGGTTCCTCTATATTTGCCTTTTCAAGCACATACCTGGATTCATTATTAATCCTTCCCAGTACGACAGGCTTTGCATCATATCCAAGCTTCTGAAGAAGAGCTGCATACGCAATGCAGCTTCCAACTGTATCCGTATCAGGACTCTTATGCCCTGTTACTGCTATTATCTGATTCTGAGATTACCCGGGTCACAGAGTAATGGATGCTTTATAATACATTGTTTCGGCCGATTATTCAACAACAGGATAATAATTTAGCTGACGGAGATATACTTGAAGCCCTGATCTTACTTGAGAAGGAAGGAAAGGCGAAGAAACCGGGAAACAGCTACTCCACGGAATATGACAGGAGCGAAGAGAAAAATAAAAAGGAAGGGGATAAGTCCGAAAAAGGAAAGCATAAGGGTAAGGCCTGCGGATTTATTGAAAAGACAAAGGAGCTTTTCAGGAAGAGCATTACCAACTACCTTGTGATAAAGTCAAAGGAAGACACCAAGGCGAAGATCCCCATTCTGGCCGCGATAGTGATAATGATCTTTGCCTGGCACATTTCCGTGATCGCTATCATCGTTTCTCTCTTCTTCGGATGCAGGTATTCCTTTGGGGGAGAGGAGATAATCCTCGGAACCGGTATGACAGAAAATGGGAGGCCCTATTTCAGAGTGCAGGATTCGGGAATAGGAATGAAGAAAAGGGATGTAAAGCATATGTTTGACCGGTTTTACAGATCCGATGAAGCGAGGAGCTATGAGGGAACCGGCCTTTGATCTCACTTAAACTTTACCCTGCCCTTAAACACCCGGCCGCCGAAGGTAGCGGTAATGATGGCGGAGCCTTTATTCCCGGAGCCTGTTACAGGGAAGTCAGAGAGCCTTATCTGTTTTCCATCCGCGGCGGGAATCCCGTTTAAGCTTAAGATATTCTTTTTGTCCTTCCTGACGGAAACAAGATACTGTCCGTCCTTCACATCAGGAAGGATCTCACCGGCGTTAGTAAAGATATCGGCAAGAGAACCCGAGAGTTTGGAACTGTTAAGCTTCAGGGTTCTTTTCTTCAACTTTACGGCCTTCAGCGTTATGGTCTTTGTTTTATCCCCTTTCTTCAGGGTGAGCTTCGAGTCCTTCTTCACTTTAAGCCTCCACTTTTTCTTAAGCAGCTTCACGGCCTTCTTTACTTCGCTCGTAATCACCAGACCTTCTTCATAGAAATACTTTCCGCCCTTTAAAAGATACAGGGTATCCCCGTCCTGCACAGAGTCGAAGGTCAGGGTGTTATCAGGGAGGTATTGAACCTTAGGCTCCCTTCTGTTCTCTTCACCCCCGGAGCTTTTCTCTGTATCGCTATTCGTATCAAAGAATTTCAGGTTGTAAAAGTATTCCTCCCTGGCATCATAGGCGCTTTCTTCACCCTCCGGGTCAGTAATGAAATATGTGTAATCCCCGTCCGTATCATCATCCAGGACCGCATCAATATCAAAGCTATAGGCAACCGCTACCTGTGTTTTGCTTCCCTCAACCGGGATCCTGTATTCCTTTCCTTTTGATCCGATTATCAGGTTCAGTTTCTTCATATCCTCCGCATCAAGATTATCATAAGATCCGGCATAATCAAGAATCCTGTCAAAGTCTCCCCCTATAATTATCACATCCTCGTAAGGGGCGTTATCCAAAACCTTTAAGCGTATGAAGGATTCGTCTCCTTCGACAAGCTCCATTTCTGTCCAAAGCCCCCCGGACTCCATTTCCTCCTTTGAAGGCAGATCATCACCATCGGAGTCCGTAAGACCGGCAGGTTCTGTTTCGCTGCTTTTAAGTATATGTACTGCATTATTGTCCCCGGCATAATTGGGACTGCCCCGCCACCAGTCCACTTTCACGGTCAGTAAACTGTGGTTTCCCTTCTGATCTACCGCGTCAACGGTAAACTCGCCGTTTGCGCAGATGCCGATGCCGGCCTCCCATTGATAATGGTTATATTTCATCAGACTGGAGCTTTTCACGATGTTTGCGCCCTTCTTTCCCATGACGGTCAGGCTGGACAGCTTTTCAGTGCCGATAATATTGAGCCATACAGAGTATTTTTCATTATCCCACTTATTTAAGGTTCCCGGCTTCGGGAAGTTTGTTTCCCAGTAGAATTTGGGCGGGATCCCCTTGGAAGCCTCAAATTCCTCGTCGTTAAAATGTTCTATAAGCCAGTCGAAATAAGCATTGTTTCCACGCTTCTCCCAGCTTCCGTATTCCTTAAACTTTATTGTGACCTTGTGGGGCATATTATCAGGGTTCGGTCCGAAGAAGACCAGGTCAGAGCCCCCGGCCTCCAGGTAGTTCCCTCCATAGGCATTGGCGCTGCCGTTCTTAAATCCGGGGAAATCGCTTGTTACCTCTACCCTGGCGTTCATGCATAAGGTTATGGACTCCGCCTCCGTCTCGAAGCTGAAGCTCGATCCGGGTTCTGCCATCATCAGCGTTTCATGATAAAGCTCGGATTTGCCGCCGTATAAACTGCTTGCATCCACATCATTCCAGGTCTTCACATCATTAAAGAAGCTCCAGCTTTTCTTACCCACGGTGCTTCTCGGGTTATAGACAGACCCATCTGCATTATAGAAGGTTAAGCGTCCGTTATTCGGTGAGATATCCATTCCATCCACATCTTCGGTAACCTTAAATGGAATGTCCTGATAGGAGTTTGTGATCTGATCCATTATACGGATGTAGCCGTTACCCTCCTTTGCGGCGCAGGCCACTATAGTTCCGCTTCCACGGCCCTTACTAAAGGATCTCTCCACATAATAGAGCTTTGCAAGATTCTGATCCATCCGCTGGAAACGGCTGTTGATACCTCTGTCCCTGTCCTCCTCGTCAGGGTATTCAGCTACCTGGATCAAAGGAGTTCTGCTGCCGTTAGCTGAGAAGTAATGAATAGGTATACGCACTAAGGAACCCTTATTAAGGAAGAGTTCTCCCGGAAGCGAGAAGGTGACAAGGGGGTCGATCACCTCTTCAAGGCGGTTATTCGCGCTGTCATACTCCTCGTGAACCGCACTCCTTAATCCACGGCTGTCCGTTGTTACATCACTATCCGAATCGCTGTACAGCTCTATACGGAGCCCCAGCGTATTTCCCTGTCTTAAAAAGTATCTGTCAGGTTTTAAGGTAATGGTTCCTTTTACCCTGCGGCCATATCCTGAGCGGATGCCTCCTAAGTAAAGAATTCCTTTCTTAAAGTCATTGCCGGTCTGGGACGCAGTAGCTTTCAATATATTCAGCTGTTCTTCCTCACCCACATCAAGGGTGTTATCCGTGATGTCAAATGCTGCGTATACAGGATTTCCGTTATCATCGGTTTCTCCGGTGTCGTAGCTGAACTGGGCGTAGACATTGCTTCCGTCAAGGTTCCCCCGGTTAGAGGCCATGAAATCAACATTAAGTACAGCATCGCCGTTTTCTGTGAGCTCCACCATTCCGCCATCAGTGCCCGAGAGGTCAATAGACCATTCATCTTCAAAGCCAAGCTCCGGACCTCCCTTAACAGTAAAGACCCCATTTAAGGCAGCAGAATAAGGGAGTCCTCCCTTGTCCTTATAATAATCACCCTCACTCACGGTAATATTAAATACCGCGTTCTCCGGAAGTGACACAGGGAGGATAAAGCTCCCGTCAAGCTCCACCTTCTGCCCCGGTACAATG
>CAMJPM010000148.1 GCA_946407725.1 uncultured Lachnospiraceae bacterium | reverse complement strand
CCCCTACTCGATTGCGATAAGCCGCCAAGCGGCCGCCGTGCTTGCACGAGCGGACATTTGGCGGCCAACGGTCAATCGAGTAGGGGCGATCTTTCCCCTACTCGATTGTACTTAAAAACAACATTTAACATAAGAAAGCAGAAAAAATGACTGAACGATTGTCAACAATGAAAAAAGGGGTTCTATTTATTCTATGCCTAATATGCACTCTGGCTTTTTCCATTCCGGTTTTTGCGGAACCGTACAGGATGAACGGAACAGTCTGTTGACATTCGCCTCTAAATAAAGAAATTTATTCCGAGGCGAAAGAGGGTGTAAAGACTGTTGACCTCGGAAAAAAGTGATGCTAACATAATCTTGAAAATATAATGAATACAGTACGATGTCTTCCAACGTGATAACGCTGGAAGAGTTAATTGAGTGAATGTATTACTACTAAATTCGCTCCGCTGGAAGCAATGCTCCGATGAAAAAGAAGCGATGGCGCCGCTTTTCTACTTTTTGATGATCCTCTCATATACCTGCTTCATACTGAGCCCCTGTACCACCGTTGTAAAAAATACTATGGCATAGGTGCAGCCGAGGATCACACGGTAGGTATCGTCCGGCAGAATAGGGAGTGTGCCCATGGCAAGGGCTATGGAGAGACCACCCCTTAAGCCGCCCCAGGTGAGAAGCTTAGAAAACCGGGTCTTTGAAAAACCGTCAGGAAGGGGGCCTGTAAGATAGGTGCTTACATACAGGCTTCCGTATCGGGCCAGGAGATTGCATACTACAGCAAAACAGGAAAGTACCACCACATTCTCCATCTGAAGGATACGGATAAAGGTAAAACCCAGGATCACATATAGCGCGGAATTAAGAGTGGTATCGAGTATTTCCCA
This sequence comes from uncultured Lachnospiraceae bacterium, assembly GCA_946407725.1. GTDB lineage: Bacteria > Bacillota > Clostridia > Lachnospirales > Lachnospiraceae > NK4A144. Next base: position 2,929 of record CAMJPM010000148.1, on the reverse strand, counting down.
GAAATCATCAAATTCCTTTAAGTCCATGGGGCGGTTTTTCTCTTCTTCCCTTCCCCTCAATGCAAAGAAAAGCGCTCCGCAGACAACGGAAGCTAAAGCCCCGGAGCAGTCGAAGACTTCACAGAGCCAATAGGCAAGAGCCACATTTAAAAGGCTTATATAGATCCTGCGTTTATCATCCTCTGTCTTCCTGAAGAGGATAAAGAAAAGAAGTGTTACCGATACCCCGATCACAACCGCACCCAGGATCTCCCTTAGAATGATGGCAACAAACCCACCGCCGGCCTCACCGGCCACTATGCCGGAAAAGCAGACAAAAAGCGCAACTCCCATCCCGTCGTTTAAGAGAGATTCTCCTTCTATAAGAAAACTCACATCCTTAGGAAGCCCGAATTTATTCAAAATGCTGGTAGCAGCAATGGGATCCGTAGGAGCTATGATGCTTCCAAACATCAGGCATACCGACAGGGAAAATCCAAGACCCAGGAGGGCAGAAGCTCCAAAGAACAGCAAACCGTAAAACAGCGCCCCAAGAAAAGTACAGACAAAGGCCAGTACAGAAACGGGGCGGAAGAGCCGCCTGAAATCGGGAAGCCTTATGTGACAGGATCCTGCAAACAGCATAAAGCAGAGAACGCCGTTTATCAGGAACTCATTGAGATCAAATATCTTCACATCCGAAAGAAGTGAAAGCAGGGGGATATTCCTGTTGTAGGCTGTGAACAGTGGGATGATGCTGCCTATGATCACGGAAAAGAGCATAAGTGCTATCTCGTATGTAAGGCGAGTGGCCTTCTCATTAAAAAAGCCAATGAATACTATCATTGAAAGCACAATGACAGCATATGGTAAAAATCCGGACATCTGTTATCTTTCTCCCTTCTTAAGACCGGACAGGGCTTTTCCACCGGACATACCCAGTACAGCGCATAAAAAGATCCAGGGCAGGATCTTAACCGGAAAACAAAGGAGCAGCAAAAGCGAGGCCGCCAGCGGTTTTTGAAGCTGCGCTCCTATAACAGTAGCGGTAATAGCTGCTGCAGCAAAGGCTGCATGCTCCGGTGCCCCCGAAAACAAAAGCTGCGTGAGACAAAAGCCCATACAGGTACATGCAAAGATAAGAGGGAAGAAATGTCCCCCTTTCAATCCGAAATTAAGGCAGAACGCCGTCATAAGAAGCTTCAGGATACATATCCCAAAAAGAATAAGGGGTGTGAATGAAGTAAAGCTCTCCATAAGCTCAGCCATCTGCTCTTCACCGGAAAAAATGACCATGGGAAAACATATCCCCGCAATCCCAATGATGAGGCCGCAGAAGGCCTCACGGACCACCACCGGTATTTTTTCAGCAGCCATACGGAGCAGCTTTTCAAGGATCTCATACAGCAGAAATAAGAGGATCCCCACCGGGATATAGAGAAACAGCAGTAAACCGTCCTTGGTCGTAAAAGGAGCATCGGAAAATGCGGGAAAAGGGCTCATGGCCGCACCGAACAGCCTATTCAGCGCTCCCATCACAAGGAGCCCCGAAGTGGTGGAAAACACGTACAGAATGAGACGGTTGGATCTTGACAGCTTCGGTTTGTTCCCGCTGTCCGGATCTCCGCTGTCCTCCTCCACCGCTATGATACCGAAGAGCGGGGAATGGAAGAGCTGTCCCAGAGTGACTGCTTCTCCCATTTCAGAGAAGATCATGGCGTTTTCCCCTGCATAATTCACGTTATCTCCTATCCAGTAGCATAATGCAGCGACAATTCCGGTGAGCCCCGCCTCGGGACCTACGCTTGCTCCGATGATCAGCGGGATAAAGGCGCAGAGAAGGATAACGAACATAGGATGGTAATCATAATGCTTCTCGTGCTTTACCTTATACATGACTACGGAAAGCTCATCGGGGTAATTTCCGTAACGGCGGTGAAGCAGGCCTGCTGCCAGACCGCCAAGGACACAGAACAGCACGGTGATATAAGGACTTCCAGTGATCCTGCCGGCCTCCGTCCATACAAAAGCCGTTCCGAAGGCCACTGCTTTCAGGAAGCACCAGATGACAAGCCCCGAAAAAGATCCGAGTCCCAGGGTAAATGCCAGTATTTTAAAGTTGTTTGCTATCTTATTCTTCATGTTTCTATTATAATCATATCAGATTGTTTTCAGCAAGCAGGGAAATATTGAAAGCATAGGCTGATGGGGGCGGTGAAAGCAAGTGATGTTATTAAATGATCACCTCCGGGAGAGGTTTGGGTGTAAAGTATATAAGATCGCATTGAATGGAGGATTTACCTGTCCCAATCGTGACGGAACACTTGATACAAGAGGATGTATTTTTTGTTCTGAAGGAGGAAGCGGGAAATTTGCGGAAAGAGCGCAGTTAAGCATCACCGAACAGATTGAAAAGGGAAAAAACAGGGTTTCAAAAAAGATCAGAAACGGAAAATACATCGCATACTTTCAGGCATATACTGGAACCTATGCGCCGGTGGAAAAATTAAGGATACTGTATACAGAGGCTATACAGCATCCTGATGTGACTACATTATCGATAGCCACAAGGCCAGACTGCCTTTCCGGTGAGACTGTGGAGCTTCTTTCGGAACTGAACAATATAAAGCCTGTATGGATAGAACTCGGGCTTCAGACCATTCATGAAAGGACAGCAGCCTATATCCGGCGGGGCTATGATCTTCCGGTTTATGATGATGCGCTCTGCATACTCCATTCCCGTGGAATTGAGGTGATAACCCATGTCATAATCGGTCTTCCGGGAGAAACACCGGAAGATATGAAAGAGACTGTAAGATATGTATGTAAGGCAGGAACAGATGGAATAAAACTGCAGCTTTTGCATATCCTTAAGGGAACTGACCTGGAGAAGGAGTATCTGACGGGCAAAGTAAAGGTGTTGTCGGAGGATGAGTATATCGCTATATTG
>CAMJPM010000147.1 GCA_946407725.1 uncultured Lachnospiraceae bacterium | reverse complement strand
CCAGGATATACCATTCATTCTTCACCAGGACAAGATCCACTTCCATGATACCCGAGAACTGCATTAACTCAGCAAGCCTCTTAAGCTCCGAGCGGACTTCTTCGATATGAAGGTCCGGATCCAGTATTGGACCATATTTTAATGTGGTAGCTCCCAGCGGGTCGTTAAGCTGTCCGGGTACTGTATTAAAGATCCTGAATGGCGGTGACACATAATACTCTCCCCTGTCACCGTGAACCTCCGCACCGTATTCCTCTCCTTTAAGGAACTGTTCAAGGATCACGTCCTCCGTAAGCTTGTCCGAAAGAAGATAGTCCTTTGCGTCCTCATAGCTCTTTGCTATATAGATCCCCATTGAAGATGATCCCGTTGTACTTTTTATGACGAGGGGCATCTCCATATTCTTTATCTCCCAGAGGACATACTCCTGATATACGTTTCCTGTGCAGGCGTCCCCCAGCTTATCCGTGGTAAAGAGTTCATAATGGAGATACATGGCATCCGGGATACGGAAACCTGCAGCTTTCAATATCTGATGGGTACGCCATTTATCAAAACAGTCGAGAGCCGTATCAGCACTGTAGCAGATGGTGTCGATACCCTTTTTCCTGAGTCCTTCTGCTATGCAGGCATCCCTGAGTCCGTTCCAATCATAGCCGCTCACCGGCCCCGGCATAGCCACAGCTATATCCGGTTTTTCTTCCGCTACCGCATCAATGAATTCCTGAAGCTTTGCCTCCATGGGAAGTACCTTTACATTTACCTTCGACGGCTTCTTCACAAGTTCACCGTCCTTAATGTCCAAAAAATACCTGCCATTAAGCTGCACAATAAGGGTTACCTCGCAGTCACTATGACGGGAAGCCATTTCATCCCACTGCTTTGCCCATTTGGGATAAACCGTGCAATTACTGCTCTTATCCCTGTGCTTACTGTTACTTGAATAAAAAACTATCTTTTTCATTACCAATCTACCTTTCCGATCAGTTTATCTATTTCCGGTAGGAAGTTAGCCTTTGCATCATCAATGCTTGCCTTTATGATCTCAGGTGATGCTCCCCTTCCGAAATGCGGAGCCATAGCCACCTTAAGCTTGGAAAACATGGCGATCTGCTCCTCTATCCTCGTTCTCTCTTCTTTGTCATACTCCCCGAAATATTTTTCTATCAGCCTGTCCCAGGTCTTTTTAATAAGCTCTACCGGCATTCTTGTGTGCATCTCGGCGTATTCGGGTGAAAGCTTCACCAGATTCACCTGTGTCGCAGCCGTTGCAAGAAAATCAAAGATGGGATGGCCGTAGCTCACGTCTCCCATATCAATAAGGATCAGATCATCATCCTGAAACATCACATTATTCGGGTGGTAATCACCGTGTACCATGGTATCCCTGTCGGGCACTGATTCCACAAGGGCCCGAAGTCTGGCGGTCTCTTCCGGTGTATACCATGGCTCACATTCTGTAATGATATCTTTGTATAGCTCCTTTATCGAAGGGAAGCTCTCTTTATCTACCGGAGTTTCGTGGATCTTTTTATATAAGCTTACATACTTTTCTGTAAGCTCGTCATACCTGTCCGGATTGTTTTTCAGAGTATTTGAAAGAGTGTCCGCATTAATCATCTCAAACATGATGCCATAGCGGTCATCCGCCATAACAACTGAATATGATATGGCTGTGGGTATCCCTGCGAGAAGGGACTCCTGGGCAAGGGTACGTTCCCTGTCTATCTCTTCAAGAGGAGCAGTTTTCTGGAAAACCTTTATGACATTCTCATTATCCACACGGTACACTTCACCGTTGGCTCCCTGTCCGATCATTTCAAAATCCGAAAGGGAGTATTTCTTCATTGCCTTATGTGTTTCAAACATCCTGACAAATCCGGTATCTTCCAGAATGTCATAGATCTCAAGGGGTATATTGAATATCTGTATTTTGTTTTTTTCACTTTTCGCGGCTTTCAAGAGTACCCTGAGTCCCGCACTGGAAATATATTCCAGTTTCTCAAAATCGAAAACCAGCTGCTCTTCATTATTCTCACTTCTTATGCGGGATAGATCTTCACCCGCCTTTTCCGCATTATCCCGGGAAATACGTCCTCCAAATGCTATAACCACCGTATTTTTCCCGGTCTCTTTAAGACTTACTCCGTCCATTCTTTATTCCTCCTTAAGCTATATGCTCATATAATCTGTAATAAGCACCCTTTTTCTTCATAAGCTCTTCATGGTTCCCGCTTTCCAGTATTTTTCCGTGATCCAGCACTATGATGCAGTCACTGTTTTTTATGGTGGAAAGGCGGTGCGCGATCACGAATGAAGTACGCCCCTTCATGAGATTATCCATACCCTCCTGGATCAGCTTCTCAGTCCCGGGATCCACGGAGCTCGTAGCCTCATCAAGGATAAGGATCGGTGCATCCGCTGCCACCGCTCTTGCGATATTCAGAAGCTGCCGCTGACCCTCAGCAAGATTCTCAGCGTCCCTTGTGAGGAAAGTATCATATCCGTCAGGAAGCCGCGAGATAAAGTCTTCTGCTCTTGCTCTCTTAGCAGCCTCCATACACTCTTCATCAGTAAGTGATGGATTTCCGTAACGTATATTGTCGAGGATCGTCCCGGCAAAGAGATGGGTGTCCTGGAGCACTATGCCTATAAGCTTCCGGAGATCTTCTTTTTTATATTCCCTGATATCGGTATCGTCCAGCAGGATTTCCCCGTTATCCAAATCATAGAACCGGTTTAAGAGATTTGTGATAGTCGTCTTTCCCGATCCGGTACTTCCCACAATAGCTATCTTCTGCCCGGGCTCGGCACTTAAGTTTATATCATAAAGGATCTGTGTTCCGGGAACGTATGAAAAATCAACATGTCTTAATTCCACCTTCCATTTTGTATCTTTTGCCATGATCTCCTTTGTACCGTTGTCTTCTTCGGGCTCTTCATCTATGAGGGCAAATATCCTCTTCGCTCCGGAGAGGGCCGTCACGCAGGAATAGATCTGTCCGGATGCCAGTACCACCGGTACGTTCATGGTCTTTGAAAGAGAGAGAAAGGCAATAGTCTTACCGATGGTCATCCCTCCCCATCCATTTATCACGAAAATGCTGCAAAGAACTGCGAAAAGGAAGTAAAAAACTATATTCCCGGCCTGCATATTAACTGCGCTTACGATCCCCGTATATTTTGAAGCCTGATAAGCACTCTTACGAAGGCGTTCATTGATCTCACGGAATTCCTCCTCACATATCCTCTCCCGACGGAAAACCTTTACAACCTTCTGCCCGCTGAATATTTCCTCCACGTATCCGTTTAAGCTGCTCAGGTTCTGCTGCTGCTCTGTATAATAGCCCCTTGCTGAACCTATGATCTTCATGCTGACTCCCATAACGAGCCCAACCATTAGAAGTGACAGCAGTGAAAGCGGTATGTTCAGGAAGAGAAGGGCTGCGATAATGGCAGCCGCAGTAAACATAGCGGAAATGATATTGGGAATACCCTGGCTGATCATGAGTCTTATGGCATCTGTGTCATTTGTATATACGGACATGATTTCCCCTCTGGTATTGATATCGAAATACCTGGCAGGCAGTCTTTCCATCCTGTCAAACATTTCTTTCCTGAGGGCATACATGGTTCCATGGGTCATCTTTGCCACAGCCCGTCCCTGGATAAACTGGGCGATGACTCCTGCAGCAAAAAAGACCATGAGAAAGATAAGTGCACTTAACAATTCGCTGAATCCCGCTGCCTTGTCAGTCATTGTGATGAGAGGTGTGATGTATCTGTCCACCAGTGCGGATAAATAGGTATATGCCGCAACACTTGAAAG
>CAMJPM010000146.1 GCA_946407725.1 uncultured Lachnospiraceae bacterium | reverse complement strand
GAGCACAAGAGCTTTGGAAATTTATAAATATCAACCACGAGTTGGTAAATAGCCATGATTGTAAAGAGTTATATAGCTGTAATGAGTTGACGGGGTACGGGTTTATGAGGAGGATGCTTTGAAATGTGATCTTTGCCCCAGGCAATGTAAGGCCGACAGGGAAACTTCATACGGGTACTGCGGTGCAGGCAGAAAAATGCGTATTGCCAGGGCAGCCCTGCATTACTGGGAAGAACCCTGTATCTCCGGAAAAAACGGTTCCGGAGCAGTTTTTTTTACCGGCTGTGCGCTGCGCTGCGTCTATTGTCAAAATCATGAGATATCCTTCTGTCCTTCGGGTGGGAAGGAGCTTGAACTCCCCGGAAGGGAGATTGGGGTACCTGAACTTATAGATATTTTCAATGATCTTAAGGAGCAGGGGGCTCACAACATAAACCTGGTGACGGGGGATCATTTTATCCCTGATATTGCTGCTGCGGTATCTGATTCTAAAATGCGTGGATTTGACCTGCCCTTTATCTTTAACTGTTCCGGTTACGAGACAGTAGAAAGCCTGAGGATACTTGAGGGCCTGATTGACGTGTATCTTACGGACTATAAATATGAAGAAAAAGAGCTTGCCAAAGCCTTGTCCAATGCGGAGAACTATCCTGAAACCGTAAAGGCGGCCCTCTCTGAAATGGTGCGTCAGCAGCCTGTATGTGAATATGACGGAGAGGGCATGCTTAAGAAGGGCGTGATCGTCAGAAATCTGCTGCTTCCAAAGCATGTGATGAATTCAAAAAAAATCCTTAAATACCTGTTTGAAGTCTACGGCGGCAGGGTTATAATAAGCATTATGAGCCAGTACACTCCAAACGGCTTTATCCCTGATGAGTTTCCGTATCTCAAACGCAGGGTAACCCGGGCCGAATACGAAAGACTTACTGACTATGCTTTGAAGCTCGGGATTGAAAATGCTTATATTCAGGACATTACTTCCTTTGGCAGCAGCTTTATCCCGGAATTCGGAGACATCGGGCAGGATTAAGCCCCAAAGATATTTTCAACCTGAAATATGTCTGCAGAAAATGTAGCTTGCGGCTTAGGGGCTGGTCATAAATAACTTTTCAAATTATTCACAGATCCTTAGGTGTTGTCCATCATCAATTGGTGTTGATATATGTTAAGGTATTGCGAAAACTGTAAAAAGGATTTTGAATTTGCTCCCCTGGCCGTTTCCGGAAAGGAAAACCTCATTTGTCCGGAATGCGGCGGAATTATTGATAAAAACAGCAGAAATCCGGCAAGCAGAATAGATTCCGGCAAAACTGAAGCCGCCATTGGAAATGTATTTTCAAGGCTTTTGCATATGTCCTATATCTTTTACATGTTTATGGGGCTGTTGGGTGTTGCAGGTTTTGTGCTTGGGATACATAAGCTTCTGTATGCTGCCACCGTAATATCTCTTCTGGCTTTCGTAATACAGTATTTTACGGGAAGCCTGATCTTTATGTCGGGTATCATCCTTCTGCCCGTTGGGGCAGCAGCAGGATATTTTTACTTTAAAAGTATGGAAGGGGCGTGCCTTGGAGTACATGTTGTATTTCTCTTAAGACACCTGATAAGGGATATTTTTTATACACTTCTCTTTAAGCTTATCAGAATGATGTTATGAGATGACACATCGTCTTGTTGCTAACGAATGCACCTTATTTGTAGTAGTTGCGAAAGGTTGCTAACAATTGTGAAAGGTTGCACCTCTAACCTGTTATGATCAAGGAGGTAAGGTTATGATTAATTTTAAGAACATTATCGGTAAAAAGACAGGAATGTTTACGGTTATAATGCTTACCGTCATTTTGGCAGCTTCGGGCTGCAACGGAGGGGGACAGGCGGGTAAAGCTCCGGCAGAGACCCCGGAAGAAACGGGATCTGAAGAGGCTAAAGAAACTAAGGCCGCTGCAGAAACAGGAGCTGCGGCAGAAACCGGAGCAGCCGCAGAAACGGTTGCCGGTGCAGATGCTGAAAACAGGGCAGAAACTGAAGATGCGGCAGAAACGGAAGCAGCTGCGGAAACCAAAAATGAAACAGAGGTTTCGGCTGAAACGTCAAAAAGCGCTGCTGCAGGTGGCGAAGAGAACATTGATATGGATTCTCCCCTTATTCCCCTGGTGGATCATGAGAATATTTACCGCTTCGATGGCAGAAGCAATTTATATTACGCAAAGTATGACCTTATTACCCTGGGGGACAGGAGCTCCCAGTATCCCGAAATGGAAAAGACCCTGAAAAAAAGAAATGAGGAGCTGGATAAAAACGAAAAGGAAAAGGCCGGTCCCATGGAGCAGGAGGCAAAGGAATGGCGGGATCAGACGGGAGAAGAGATACCCTACTATTCCTGCTCCAGAACATATATGAAGAGAGCGGATAAGGATTATTTTACCTTCCTTACTTCATCGGAGGATTTTACCGGCGGTGCCCACGGGATGTACGGAAGCGGCGGCTATAATTACTATACGGCCACAGGGGAGGAGATACCCTTAAGTGATGTTATTTCCGATATGGATCTTTTAAATAAGACACTCTCGGAAAAACTGAAGGAAAAGTATCCGGATACAGGATGGTTTGAAGATCCCCTTGAGGTGCTGTCCGGATACGGCAAGGGAAATGCAGACTACAACTGGGTTCTTGGAAACCGTGATATCACCTTCTTTTTCAGCCCCTATGAGCTTGCCTCCTATGCGGACGGGGGACAGACTGTCACCATAACCCTTGACGAGGTGCCTGGGCTTTTCACGGGAAAGATCAAGGCAAATTACGGGGCTTATGTTGAAGCACTGGATTTTTACCAGGATGTTATGGTTTATGATAAGGCCATGAGGCCGGTGGAGCTTAAGGTAACTGCTGAGTATGATTATGACAGCTACGGTATGCCCGGGGACTATCCCGTAAAGCTGATAACCATTAATTACGGGGAGAATTCCGTTGATGATGGTGCCGGTCCGGTGTCATATGCTTTTGAACATGATTTTTATCTTATACACACTGAAGACGGGAGAAATCTGCTGTATTGTGACTGTTTTCAGGAAGATGACTATCATAGCATATGTTCGTATGAGCTTTTGGCGGATGGGAAGATAAATATCATCTCTGTAACGGACGGGGGCTTATATGACAGCAGCTTATGGAGTGATCAGGAAGGACCTTTATACCGCCCGGCTCTTTTTGACCAGAACGCTTTTGAGCTTCTCGGCAGGGCGGATGTACTCAGCACCGTATCCACCACCCGTTACTATGAGATAGGACAAAGCGGGGATCCAAAGCCCTGCACAAATTACTATACCATTCTGTCCAATATTGATCTTAAATCCACAAGACCCTTAAGATGCAGATATTTGGGAGAAGCCGCGGGGCTTGGGGTGGATGCTCCGGAGGTCAGCGATAAGAATTCGGAAACCGCAGAGCTTCCATCCGGCACCACATACCATCTTTGGAGAACCGATGCCGAATCGTACGTGGACTGCATCGTTAAAGAAGACGGCAAGGACAAGTTATACCGTCTCGTCAGGGAATACGATGACAACGGCCCCTGCATGGACGGCGTCCCCCTTGAGGACTGCTTCGAAGAACTGTTCTGGGCGGGATAAGGAGCTGACGGCCTTAAGCCCCTCTTTCTTGTTGAAATAAGCCCTCCTGTCATGTAGAATAGCGGCAGGAGGGTTTTCTTATGCAGAAGATCGGGATCGGATACGAAAGCTATAAAGAGTTTATTGACTTGAATATGTATTATGTTGATAAGACGCTGCTTATCCGGGATGTGATAGAAAAGGGTGGGAAGGCCACCCTGTTCACAAGAC
>CAMJPM010000145.1 GCA_946407725.1 uncultured Lachnospiraceae bacterium | reverse complement strand
TGCTGGGGGAGAAGAGGGCACTTTCCATGTATCGCTGCAAGAGCCTTTGGGACAGCGGAGCTGTGGTCACTTTCTCAAGTGATGAGGTATTCTTCGGTGATAACTGGAGCCCTTATCTTGGTATGGAAGTGGGAATGACACGACACATCACCGATAAGACAAAAGCTCTGGAACACAGCAGGACCAAGGAGGCATATCCGCCTGAAACCGAGCAGATGAGCATAGAAGAAATGATACTCGGATATACCATAAACGGAGCAAAACAGCTTGGTATCGAGAATAGCAAGGGATCCATCGAGACCGGAAAAGATGCGGACTTTCTGGTGTTTGATAATGATCTGCTTACAGCAGAGCATGAGGGCTTCAGTCATAACAAGCCATCAGAGGTGTTCTTCTGCGGAGAGAAAGTGAACTGAAGTGGAAGGAGGGAAACAAAAAAATGAATGAGGTTAAGGATCTGATGACACCGGCTCTGACAGAAGAGAAACAAAAAGCTCTTGATGAGGCAAAGAAGAGGGTAAGGGCCGGGTACGGCGAGAATAAAAGGATCACTGACAACAGCTATGACAAATCCCTTGCGGTGAAATGTGTTAATGGCACATTTGTAGGAAGAAAGACCGAAAATGTCATTGCGTATAAAGGTATCCCTTTTACGGGTAAGCCGCCTGTCGGAGAGCTTCGCTGGAAAGCACCGACGGAATATCTGCCGGATGAGGGCATATATGAAGCGTATTACAATGGAAAAAGCCCCCGTCAGGGAGAGGATATCAGTGAAGGCGGATCGTTATATTATCAGAGTGAGGATTGCCTTTATTTGAATGTATGGAAGGCAGACGGGGAAGCTGCTGAGAAAAGACCGGTCGTGGTTTGGATTCATGGCGGCGGTTATGCAATGGGCGGAACAGCCGATCCTCTGTATGACATGCACAATCTTGTTAAGGAAAACCCGGATGTGATCTTTGCTTCCATTGCTTACAGGGTTGGTATTTTCGGTTACATTCACCTGTCCCATCTGCCTGACGGCAGTGACTATCCGGATGCACAGAATTTAGGCCCCATGGATCAGATGATGGCATTAAAGTGGATACATGAGAACATTGCGGGCTTCGGCGGTGATCCCGATAATGTAACTATCTTTGGCGAGTCCGCCGGAGCGGGAAGCGTTACTACACTTCCTCTGGTCGAGGGTTCCCATAAATATATCAACAGGGTAATCGCCCAGAGCGGCGGTCCTTCCATAACAATATCTACAGAAGAGGCCATCGGCTGTACAAATGAAGTGATGGAGATACTCGGCTGTAAAACCGTAGCTGATCTGAATAAGGTTGACGCGGAAAAGCTTTTGCAGGCATCAGCAGTGACAGGTCTGCGCATTGGTCCGGAAAGAGACGGGAAATACCTGCCGCTTGATCCCTATGAGGCATATGCGAATGGCGCTGTAAAGGATATCGAAATACTTCATGGCTGCAACAAGGATGAAATGAATTATTTTGTCTATCTTATGGGTCCTGAGCTTTTTGAAATGTGGTTTGCTGACCGTAAGACCAGAAGGATTGCCGGACTCCCTGACGAGGATAAAGAACGGATCGAAAGCTTCTGTGACAGCGTGGAGGGAGAAAACTACGAAAAAGGCAGTCGTCTGTTCAGCCAGTTGTGGTTTAATGCAACGCATATCAGATTGTCTGAGGAGCAGACAAAGGCAGGGGGTAAGTCATACACCTATTATTTCACTCCGGAATCCACTTTACCGTATATGAAGTGCGGACATGCAACCGAGCTTGCATCCGTACTTAAACATCCGGAGGAAACTGTTTTTACAGGCAGGGCATATGACGAAACCTTTTCAAAGACAATGCGGAAAATGTGGGTTCAGTTTGCAAAGACAGGAAATCCATCACTTTCTGCAGATATATCTCCGGACGGCAAGGCGCATGAATGGCCGCTTTATGATCCGGAGAACAGGAAAGTAATGGTATTTGATGAATTCAACATCCATCCGGAAAAGGAATCCGTGATCAAAATCATAGATTGGGACAATATTTATCCGCTGACAAAATATTTTTACCTTTGACAGAGTTTGTTTCGTTACTATAAACATAAATAATAAGTAAGAGAGGTAGCAAGAATGGCTCAGACTGCAGACAGGGTTTACAGAAACGCAAAAGTATATTCCGTCGCATTGGATGGAACGGAAACACATGCACAGGCGGTTGCCATCAAGGACGGCAAATTCGTGTATGTTGGTGACGAGGCGGGAGTAAAGGAGTGGATCGGAGAAAGCACGGAGGTTAACGATTGTAACGGAAAGAGCATCATCCCCGGTCTTGGAGATGCGCACAATCATGTTGCTAATGCAGCAAAAAAATTCGCAACATGCAGCTTCAGCTCTATTGTGCCGGATCCCAAAAAGGACACGCCCGAGGGAGTGGTAAAGAAGCTTCAGGACATTTTGAAAGCCTATGTCGATGAGCACAGGGATGCTCCTGTAATCCGTGGACTGGGATGGGACAGAACATGGTTTTCAGGAGGACTTCAGGGTATCGTGAGACCGTTCACCAGACATGATATTGACGTGGTCGTACCGGATAAACCGGCTGTTCTTATGTCGTACTGCGGACACAGGGTCCTCTTAAATACAAAGGCACTTGAAGTGGCAGGAGTGACGAAGGATACGGATGATCATAACGGGCTGATCGTAAGGGAGGCGGACGGAAGTCCCAGCGGCTATATAAAGGAGCCTGTTACCTTTCTTCCCATCATTGACAGTATTCCAAACTATGATTTTTCGCCGGAGGAACACAGGGCTTCTCTGAAGGAATGCTTTGATATGTTTAACGAAACCGGATTTACGCTGCTGTGTGACTGTCTGCAGTGTGCATCTTATCCGATTCTTACCGATATGGCAAAGAAGGGTGAATTTACTGTCAGAGTATCCGGCGTTCATAATGTCAACGACGTGACCCGGGATGAAGACATGGAAAGAGCGATCGCTAACCGCACGAAGTTTGATGTGGAAGGGCTTTTCACCGTGGACACGGTAAAATACTTCGCGGATGGTCAGTTTTCAATGATCGAGCTCTATGCGGATACTTCAATCAACCATAAGCCGGGCACCAGAGAGCCGCTCCTCTGGGATGAAGCGCATATGGAGGAGTCCATGGCACTTGCCAACAAGGAGGGCTTCAATATCCATACACATGCCATGGGAAGCTATGCCATCCGCAAAGTGATCGACTGCTATGAGAACGCGCAGAAGCTGTACCCGAATCCAAGGATCAGAAACATTATTGCGCATGATACATTTATTGCGCCGGAGGACAGGGTACGTATGGGCAGGAGCCATATCATCGCCAGCAATCAGCCGGCATGGTTCAATGATAATCCTACCGAAGAACCGATCATGGTCGCTGACTGGGGCGAGGATGTCGTCAGACAGACGTATCCCAGTAAATCACTGATCGACAATGGTGTAGTGTGTGCTTACGGATCGGATTTCTTTGTCAGTCCCTCCTATGGTATTACGGCTATCCAGGTGGCCATGACAAGAAGACATGTCAGGAGGGATCCGACTTATGAGCTGTTCAAGGATGTTCCCGCCGCCTTACCGGAGGAATGTGTGAGCCTTAAGGAAGCCCTTCAGGCACATACGATCCATCCCGCCTATCAGGCTCATCTTGAAGATATCACAGGCTCCATCGAGGTTGGAAAATCAGCGGAGCTGGTAGTTCTGGACAGTGACATTGAATCCGTTCCTGTGGAAGGTATTCAGGATATTCAGGTGCTTGAAACTGTGTTTATGGGTAAAACGGTATTCAAAAAAGCCTGACAGACCGAACGGACCAAGTCAGATATAAAACAGCGTTTATAGAGAAGAAAAGGCACTCCTGCGGCTTTGCCGCAGGAGTGTAAATTCTCTTTTTTTTTTAATGGATTTTTAACTATTTTCTTAGTAAAATGTTATGTATCGTGAAATTGAAAACGAAGTAAATGAATCATTTTGGGAGGACTGGGAAAATCATAAAAAAGCTATTTACAATCGATGATTTTATGGTG
>CAMJPM010000144.1 GCA_946407725.1 uncultured Lachnospiraceae bacterium | reverse complement strand
CAAAAACAGAAGACGGCAGGACCATTGATTTTAATGTGGATATAATGATGAGCCGCAGTTATATGGAATACATGGACGTACAAATCCCCATGATGCAGAATGCCCTTTGTGATCCTCTGGTGATAAATGTGGGATCTGATACGGCAGATGTCAGGGATCAGAAATTTATGTTTAATATTGATTCCGATGGAACAGAAGATGAGATATCCATGCTCGGAAGGGGCTCCGGATTCCTTGCCCTGGATAAGAATGACGACGGCATTATAAATGATGGCAGCGAGCTTTTCGGAACAAAGAGTGGGGACGGCTTTGCTGATCTTAAGGAGTATGACTCTGATGGTAACGGCTGGATAGATGAAAATGATGAAGTATTCAGTAAACTTAAGGTCTGGTGTAAGGGTGACAATGGTGAGGATATCCTGATGGATCTTAAAGATGCTGATATAGGAGCGATCTATCTGGGATCCTCGGATACGGAATTTACAATTAGAGGATCGGATGGCATAAGGGACGGAGTTGTAAGGTCAACGGGATTCTTCCTGAAGGAAAGCTCCGGAGCCGGAACCGTGCAGCATGTGGACATGGCCATTGGCAGTGATGATTATGCCGTACAGGGACAGGATGTGGTACAGGCCCTCACGGTTGACAGGGGAAACAATACCCAGACCAACAGACAGCGTGAGAATGCTCAGAAAGCAAGAAGAGAGAAGGCTCTTGAAAAGAAACGTGCCGATGAAAAGCGGCTGAAGAAACAGATGGAGCACAGAAGGGAACAGAAGGAACTCCTGAACAGAAGGTTCACAGAAAGATAGCTGCAGGCGGTATTATGATATTTTATAAAGAAATACCCTGTCAAGGTGCAGGACCGGTATATAATCTATACAAAGGATCTTAAGTTCTCTGACGGAATAACCTATATTCCGGCATATATGTCTGCATGTTTGTAGAAGTGCTGTTAGAGTTAAAGAACCATCACCGCTGTCTTGTAAGAACGCACAGCAGTCCATTTGTCGACAGACTGCTGTGCGTTTATAAATGAACGGTCTTAACCTGTTACTTTTAGATTGGTCTTATATTTTTTCTTTGAAGAGTCCTTTCCGGTACCGTAAACGGCAATAATCTTTGTGGAGCCCTTCTTTATTACGGTTATATCCCCGGTCTTGGGATCAATAGTTGCGACACCGGTATTGGTAGACTGCCACTCCGTGGGAGCGTACTCGGTTCCGCTTAAGAAATCAAAGGCATTGAGACCTTTCTGTCCCGCGGTTGCTGTTATTTTTTTCTCCATCACAGGTTTGTCCACATTGATGTCGCAGGAGGAAACGCTGCTCCAGCCGCTACCTGATTTCTGTTCGATGCTTATCTTCACTTCCCCGGGATTTTTAGGAGTAACTATACCCTTCTTATTTACCGAAGCTTTCTTTTTGTCGGTAGAAGCATATCTTACCTTGCCGCTTATGGCGCCGTTTGGATTAAGGATTTTGGAAATATCCATCTTTGCACCGGCGATCGCCTGTTTTATGGCTTTGTCAGTTTCATCTTCACCATAGTGCCTTCTCTCTATAGTCACGGCGCAGCGGGCTTCATAGGACTTGCCGTTAAAGACAGCTGTGGCAACAGCATCAACGGTACCAAGCGCTTTTCCTGTAAACAGTCCGTTTGAGTCTATATCAGCGATACTGTTATCCGAAACCTTCCAGGTGATGCTTTCAAACTCTATGCCCTCTACTTTGTTTACTGATAAAGTAAGGGTATCTCCCTTCTTT
The DNA here is from genome assembly GCA_946407725.1 of uncultured Lachnospiraceae bacterium. Lineage (GTDB taxonomy): Bacteria > Bacillota > Clostridia > Lachnospirales > Lachnospiraceae > NK4A144. The sequence continues at coordinate 2,387 of CAMJPM010000144.1, read as the reverse complement.
ATTACAGCCGAATCCTTGGTGAGGCTTATGGAGCCTGCCCATACCCTTAAACTGCAGGCTGCTTCATAGGTTTTCCCTTTAAGTGAAGCCGTGGCAACAGCGGACGTGGTTCCGACGCCTTTTCCTGTAACAACGCCGGTATCGCTTATTTCAGCTATGCTGTTATCAGAAACCCTCCATGTGATGCTGTCAAAAGTAATGCCCTCCGGGATTTTAACGGCCAATTCAAGGGTTTCGTTCTTTGCTATGATCCCGGAAGCCTTGGTAAGGTCAATGGAACCTTTCCACACTTTTACGCGGCAGGATGCTTTTTTTCCGTTATCATCTGCAGTTGCAGTGACTGTTGTTTCGCCCTCGGCAACAGCAGTAACGGTTCCGTCCTCTACCGTTGCTATGGAAGAGTCAGCAACCGACCAGGTGATATCCTTATTTGTGGCATCCTCCGGGAGAACCTTGCAGCTTAGCGAAGCGGTCTCCTCCGGAACAAGAATAAGCTCCTCTTCGCTTAAAGCAACGCTTTCCACAGGAATATCATCAACAACCGTTACTTCGCAGCTGTCTTCCTTTCCGCCATCTTCCGTACGGATGGTTATGGTGGCCTTTCCGGCATCCACTCCGGTGATAACGCCATCCTTATCAACCGTTACTTTAGTTTCATCCGAGCTCTCGAAGGTAACATTTTTGTTGCTGGCGTCCTCCGGCTCTATGGTCCAGCTCAGAGCCCTTGTTTTACCAATACCTACGTTAAGTTTGTTTTCGCTTAATGTAACTCCGGTTACGGGGACACCAACGGTAACTTTGACCTTTGCTGTTTTGCCCTGATCGTTGGTTTTTACGGTAACGGTGGATTCTCCCAGGGCTAATCCTTCAAGGGACGCTTTTGTCCCGTTATCGGTAAGCTTTAATACGGTATCATCTTCATTTGTCCAGGTTACAGTCTGGTCATCGGCGGTCTCCGGGAAAACTATTGCAGTAAGGGATGCTTTATTTCCTTTTCCGAGGATGAAATCCTTTTTATCAAGGGTAACTGAATGAACTATGTAGGGGTCGAAGTCAAATTCCGTAACGGCCTGGATTTTGTTATTATCCTGTCCGAAAGTGATCTTTCCCCACTCCGTGGTGGAACCCTTATAGTACACTTCCTTTATTCCTGTATTGTCAAAGGCATAATCATTGATTGATTTAAGGTTATCAGTAATAAACACGCGCTCCAGATTGCCGCATCCATAAAAGGCACTGTCACCAACTGTTTTGGCAGGTATCAGGATGCTGGAAAGTGTTTCGCATCTGTAAAAGGCATTGTTTCCTATGGAGGCCACATTTTTTCCCATTTTGACCCTGGAAAGGTTAGGGCACCAATAGAATGCGTTCTCTCCTATGGTAGTCAGGTTATCTCCGAAAATCACTTCCGTTAGTCCGGTACATTCATCGAATGCATATACGCCGATACTGGTAAGGCCTGTTCCTGTATCAATTTCAGAAAGGCTGCTGCATTCTTGGAATGCATGATCACCAATGGATTTAAGGCTGTTGGGGAAGTTGATATTAGTCAGCATAGTGCAGCCATCAAATGCATTTTCACCAATGCTTAATAAACCATCAGGGAGTTCAACAGAAGTGAGTTTTTTAAGACCGGAAAAAGTATATGATCCGATAGTGGTTACACCATTCTGTATTATTATTTTAGTTGTGTTGGGGTATGTATCCGGCCAGGGAGATTGATTATCAAAGTAACCATAGTCAGGCATCGGTCCGGATCCGGAAAAAGTAAGGACGCCGCTATCAGGATCATAAGACGGGGTAACGGCACGAAGTATAAGAGGCTCCTCATTTTCAGAAGTCTTTAATTTAATAACATCTGTTACGGGGGGGGTGATTTCGCTATTCTGTTCAGCTGCAAATGTGTTAAATCCAAGGGTGGAAAGACACAGGACTGCAGACAAAAGAACAGAAAAGCATTTCTTTTTATTCATGTTTTTTCTCCTTTCGTATTTGAAAGCCGCGCCATAAAAATCCTCTTCTTCCTCTGGCGGGATAGTATCACACACTTTAGGAATGTGATAACCGGGGACGCAGCCCATATTGCCCTTATTATAGAGATTAAGCAGCGTTTCTGCAACCATATTTTTTCAGGGAAAATATGACTTATATAAAAAAACTTAATGAAGATGAGGCTGCAAAAGACCATAACGTCCTCATTTAATTCAAGACGGACGTGATCGTTCCAATGGATGAACAGATGTCCTTTAATGTCGGATATCTCTTCCTTCAGAGAATTTATTATCAGCTTGGACTGCCGGCTATATGTGGAAAGATAAAAAAACAGTGCGGCTTTAGTGAAACGGTATAAACCCCCAAGCAGAGCTTGGGAGACTTAATGATGCTGG
>CAMJPM010000143.1 GCA_946407725.1 uncultured Lachnospiraceae bacterium | reverse complement strand
ATCCGTAGGTAAGGGTCAGATCCTTCGGCTGTTCCGTGATCTCAATATAAGAGGGGATAGTTATGGATACCGGAGCACTGGCATAGTCTGTTTCATGTTCACCGTTCACATCCTCTGCGAGGATATAGGCATAGTAATCCTTTCCGCACTTCTTATTCTTATATTCATTTGGAAGGGTAAAGGTTCCGGTGCCTGTGCCCGAGGCAGGGATATCACCTGAAAGCTTTATTAACTGAAAACCTTCGGTCTTCGCCTCTCCGGTAGTATATTTACTTTCTGTCAGGAGTACAGACACCTGGGTAACATTATCCTTATTATCACCGGTGATGGTATAGGGTACCGTTATTTCTTCCCCGTTTCTTTTAATACTCTTGCCCTGTGTCAAAGCAATATGCAGATCATTGTCTGAAAGCGTAAGCTTATACTCAGCACCCGGTTCCCCGGCTGTTCCCGATTCTAAGGTAGTGTAGATTACGGAATTTAAGTTTACGTTAAAAGCAGGGCTGACGCCTTCTACATACGTTCCAGCTGGAGGATGAGAATATCCCAGGGCACCAGGCTCGGGAATACCGCCGGGAGTGCCCTCCACATAGCCAATTGAATTAGATATGTCGTTTGATCGCAGCCACCATAAGTAGTAGTCACCTTTCTTCTTTTCCCGGACTTTACATTCGTCATTTTGCACCATGTAGCCATATTTAGTATTTGAAACATCCTCTGCATCCAGCACGAATACCTTATCATGATCAAGAGCAACATAGTTATTATACTTATTCTTAACACTTTCAGACACACATCCCGGATCTGTTCCTGTCACCAGTTCATGGCTGCCAACCGTACTTTCAGCCATGGCAGTCGTTTCCACCTGAGTAAAATCATAAAGAAATTGACCATTGAGAAAAGAATGTAAATCACTATCTTTCCAAACATGAGTAGAACCACTGAATGCTTTCTTATCCAGTATACTGTCACAATCGAGAAATAGAGTATTTCCTCCGAAGCGGTCAGTTTTCTTATCCAGCATCCTGTATTTTACGGGTTCCGCCGTATTATTTTTATCTACATCATACTTCCCATACCACACATAGCTCCCCGACCATGTGGAAGTTTTATCATCCGGAGCCGGAGCGTTGGGGTCCGAGATCGTCCCCGTCCCGAGACCGGTGACTTGCCGTCCCTCCCTGGCATGGGAGGCTACGGAAAAGCCCGCAACAGCCATGGTAAGTATTGTCAAGAATAATAATCCTTTTTTCATCTTAATTCTCTCCCTTGATTTTTCTGAGATCCACGTCATTTAAAGTTCGCTTCCCCTCGCCGGAGCAGCATCCCATATTATCTTCTGCTTTATATCCTCGAACTTTTAAGTCTTCGCTTCTACATGTATTTTAACATTACTGAAGAACCCTGTGAACAGGTACAATTATTACAACAATTCAGCAGCGATCCTGCAGCTGTATTTCCCGGTTTTCTTCGTGTAGTTGATCCCAACCATGATGATCTCGCCCTTGTAACCGGAAAGCAATCCGGTATAGTTTTTGTCTCTGATCTGCTTTATTGCGGCACGGGCGCTCCTGTTCCACTTAAGCTCCACTATCATCGCGGGATGCTTTCCCTCAGTCTTTGGGATAAATACAATGTCCGCAAATCCCTTGCCGGCGGGAAATTCTCTTTTCACGTAATAATCCGCCCGGGCGGTGTAATAGCTCATCATTATAGCCAGGGCAAGTGAATTCTCGTCATGGAAGTTTATTATTGAAGCATAGTCCTGATGGGATTCGGAAATAGCTTTTGCCACTCTTTTTTCATCCAATTCCCAGGTGGCCTTTAAAAGTTCTCCCGAATTTTTAAGGGCATCCCCCACGTCATCCCAGTCCCCGGACTTTATCGTATATTCAAATACTTCCGCCACTTCCCTGTTCGGAATAAAAGTCTCTCCGGTATAGGCATCATACCCCAGATATCCCATATGAATAAGACAGGCCAGAACGTCGTCCTTTCTCCGGAACTGGGTTACATCATTTTGAAATCCGAAAATATCTACCCCGACCCTTTCCCCTGCAAGCATTTTAATAACATCATCCTTAAGACCCGCATAGTTCATGGTAATAAAATCCCCAAGGGAAGCAAAGGAAGCAGTGTTTTTCCAGTATGATTTCAACGGTCCCCGCATAAATGCCTCTACTACGGAATTCGGGTTATACATATGCCGGAGTACGTGATATCGGTCTTCAAAAAATTTAACGCTTCCGTCTGCATTATCCTTCCCCGTTTCTTCAGCAGCATCAGAACAGGAAGCATACATATAGTACCCATCATACCAATCCCGCATATTATTTATGTTCCTTTTATATCTCCCGCAAAGCTCTGCAACCTCGTCATCGGTAAACCCGAAGAAAGTCTGGAGCTCTCCCGGATCCGTCATAGTATATTCCGTAAAATTATTCAGAGCCGACTCACCGTTCATCTTCTTTATCGGAAGGATCCCGGTGATATAACCAAGAGCCAGGAAACGCTTGGATTCCTCTGTCTTAAAGAATCCCCGGAGATACTTAAGGTACTGCCTTATCAGTTCCTCATTATCCGGGTCGTCACGCACTATGCAGTCGTATTCATCAATTACTATGATAAATTGGACGTTCTCCCTTTCATAAACCATGTACATGGCCCGGGCCGTATCAGCAGGTTTCAGCCGTTTCAGAAACGGAAATTCCTCTATCATGGATTCCAGAAGAGCACTTTCCATATCAGGAATAATATCCTCCGGTTTCTTTGCTGAATTAAAATAGGTCGCAACGTCAAAATGCAGCACGTTATATTTATTCAGGTACTTCTCAAAATCCTTATCACCCGCTATTTCATACGGGGCAAAAAGCTCCTTTGAATCGCAGCCCCTGCTGTAATACGCATCTATCATCCCCGCCGCCATGGATTTCCCGAAACGTCTCGCCCTGCTCACCGCAAAAAAACGCTTTTCAGTTCCTATGGCTTTATTCAATATCTTCAAAAGCCCGGTCTTATCCACATATATCTCCGAATTAACGGCACTCATCATGCTTTCGTTTTTTGGATTTACATATGTTCCCATGCCTTTGTCTCCTGTTTCGCAACCATTCAGGACCCTGATTCCTAAAAAAATCCCCTCTGACAGGTATTTTAACCTACAGAGGGGATGTTTACAATGAAAAACGTTTCTGTTTTATTATGTTTATTCTGTTTCTCCCACTTATCCGCTGCCGTTGTTTTCGTGTGCTGGGTGGTAAAGCATTCATAACCGTCCAGCACCTTCACCTGCCCTGCTGCTCTTGTCTTTCAGCTCTGTCCTATCACCTGTATTTTTAGCTTTTTCAGCTGTTTATTGATCGTCTTCACCGCCTTTCGCTCGTCTTTATCGCTGCCCTTCAGGACAATGGTAACCTTTGTGTAACCGCCCTTGGGCTTTGTGGCTTTCATGGATTTTACGGTAATACCCGTTGGATTGCCATCGCTGTCAATAACGGTACACGTTACGTTTAAGCTGTTCGCAAGTGTCTTTTTATTTTTCGAATAGGGAACTGTACTGTTCATGCTGACTATGGCGGTATACCCATAGCCTTTGCTGTCTGTTACCTTCTTGCTGGTACGGTTCTCTTCCTCTTCAGCATTATTGTCCGACGGGGTATCCTTTGAGCCGGAACCCGGTGTTGATCCCCCCTTTCCGGGATCGGTTCCGGGGTCGGTACCCGGATTGGTGCCTTTATCTCCGCTATAACTGACCAAAGCATCACTTATATCTCTAACTTTGGTCAATTATATTCTTTTTTATAACATAAACAACCATTTTGAAGCCAATGAACCATTGGGGACGGAGTTAGTGGTTAAAAAAATGACCCATAACCCCCGTCCCTATGTCTCCCTGGGGCTCAAATGGTAAAGGCCCTTATTATCATGTTGATGCCGGAGATGGTGATGTTAACGCCCACTATGATTCCTATGGAAACAGCTGAAAGCAGGGGATGCGCGAAGCCGAAAATGCCGGCGATCACCATAAGGATACCGAAGAGCAGGAGCAATCCCCATCTGCTTCCGACCACGCTTAATTCCGGGACTCCCGACTTCATAAGCCCCTTGAGCCTGAATGCGCTGATCACTCCAAGGATTCCTGCAAAAATGATCCATCCGAAAAGGAAATAGAGCATTGTAATACCTGTGAAGAGCTGTACATTTCCGCTTATCATAACGATAAATCCGCAAAGCACCGCTACTATGGAT
>CAMJPM010000142.1 GCA_946407725.1 uncultured Lachnospiraceae bacterium | reverse complement strand
GATCATATCCACGGATGAGAGCCCTGGTATCCAGGTTATGAGTGGCAGCTTTGCCCTGAGCGGGGGTGAGGTCTCCAGTGAGGCTGGCTATGGTATTGAAATACTCGGCTCCGCTGACTTCTCCCTGTCCGGCGCACCTGTGATCGGAGGCGGTGTGTATCTTGGTAATGGTGACGTTATCAACATCGTCGGCGCATTGACTAATGAAACCCCCATCAAGGTAAGAACATCCAATATCCCTACTATAGGAAATCCGATAGAGATTACAAGCGGTCTGGCAGGCAAAGGAACAGCAACTAATTTTTCCAGCATAATAACCGGTTTAACAGTGGCAATAAATGCCGGTGGGGAAATAGAATTCCGTAAGGACAGCCAGACCTCATGGGATGATCTGCAGAGCCTGCTGTCAGGTGGTGCCTCGGCTGTCAAACTGACACGGGATTACGCAGCGTCTAACGCTGATAATTCGCTGAAGATCCCGGAAAACAAAACCATCACCCTGGATCTTAACGGACATTCCGTGGATGGCAGCGCACTGGATAAAGCTGTTCTTATAGTAAATGAAGGAGCCAATCTTACCATAAAGGACAGCGGATCACAGGCAGGGAGCATTCAGGGTAGTAATGTTTTGCTTGCAGATAATTTTGGCAGCAGCACAGGCATTACCCTGAAAGCGGGAACAATATCCGGAAGAATAAATATTTCAGGTCATGTCAGCTTTACAATGGATGGGGGAAAGATCAACGGAAAACTCAATAACTATGCTGCCAGTTTTATCATGAATAATGGTGTTATAAATTGTAATAGTTCCTGCGCTGTCGATGTGCGTGCTATGGGTGAAGATAATCCCGGTATTTTTGAAATGCATGGAGGAACGATCTCAGGAACCGGAACAGACAATGTGGTATCAATATCTGGGGGTCTCTATGGCACAGCTGCCATGGATGGGGGCACAATCTTTGGAACGGATGCAGAACATACTGTTCTCATCAATGGCATATTCAACATGAGCGGCGGCACTATATCTGCTTCCGGAAGCAGAAGCAAAGAAGCGGTGCTTTTAGATAATTCGGAAAAGGGCAGCAGCCTCAATGTATCCGGGCCGGTAAAGATCCGGGGCGGTGTTTATCTTAAAAAGGGAAAGAAAGTCAATGTGGCCGGTACCCTGACGGGTGATCCGATCATTGTATCGACAGAGATCGCTCCAAATGCGAGGACGCCGGTGATAATAACGAGCGGTCTTTCCGGTAATAGTGACAGCAGGACCAGGTTCGGGAATGGGAACAGTGATGGCATCCTTGCGATAAACGGGGAAGGCGAGGCAGTATTTGCAAAGCCCCTTAAGCTTACATCACCCGAGGCATTTTCCCTTGGAGCGGCAAATACGGCTGTCACTCCCGGCGTGGCATTAAATGATCCTTCAACGGGAGAACAGATTGAAAGAAGCCCGGACACCCTCTTTTGCTACGATACCGTCAATCTGACAATATCGGATTATGATTTGGAGACCCTGAGCTATACATATACACCGGAGGACAGTGAAGCTGCTGTTACGAAAGTGCTCCCCTTTACAAAGACAGATGGCCATTATTCCGCCGGCTTTACAATGCCTCCGGAAAATGTCACTCTAAATACAACCGGGAAGAAGCTGCTTGGGCATAGTGAAATCACCGTGGCTATCCCCTCCCAGACTTATTCGGGCACAGTGAAAACACCGGCTGTCACGGTTAAGGATATATACGGCTCTGTATCGAAAACACTTGCCGAGGGGACGGATTATACTGTTACGCTTCCCAAAGGACGCATAAATGCGGGAGACTATACGGTGACACTTACCGGTACAGGAAATAATTACTCCGGCACAAGAGAGGCTGTCTTCACTATTGCCAGGGCTGCTTCCTCCGTGAAGAAAGCAGCTGCAGCCCTCAGCGGACTTGGATATGACGGGAAAGCCCATACGCTTATAACAGCCGGTGAGGGTGAGGGCGGAACCATGTATTATGCTCTGGGAAGTGATGGTTCCAATGCTCCAAAGGGCAGCTTTTCCGAAGCCCTTCCGGAAGGTACGGATGCGGGGACTTATTATGTCTGGAGTATGATCAGGGGTGATGATAACCATAAAGATACTGCCGCAGCCTTTGCCTGTAGTGTGGCCATAGCTAAAAACAGCCATCATCCTTCAGTCTCTCTGGATGCTGTAACAGGCGTGGATGACACAAAGGAAATTGATCTTTCCGAATATTTAGAGGAAGAAGGAACGCCGGGAAGTCCTGTTATAACAGACGGTGATGAGATATTTGAAGGCTCTCCCGCAGTAAACGGAAATGTTCTGAAATTTTCGACCGTAAATGACGAGGGGATAATAGGTAAGACGGCAGCCATCTCTGTACCGGTAGAAAACTCTAAAAATTATGAGACCTACAATATTGTTGTTACTGTAAAAGTGGTTGATAAGCACACTCAGAAGCTTAAGTTCGAAAAAGCTTCCGTGACCCTGAAAGCCAAAGAGACATTCACCAATGGATTAAGCGGCGCGAAGACAGCGGTAAGCTATGAGAGCAGTGATAAGAAGGTGGCTACGGTAGACAGTGCCGGAAAGGTGACAGGGATTAATGAGGGAACTACGGTAATTACTGCCACTGCGGCAGAGACAGATGATTATTTTTCTGCTTCGGAAAGCTACACGGTGACTGTGGAAGGGAAAGAAGAAAAAGAAGAGAAAGAAGAAAAGGAAGAGAAAGAAGAAAAGGAAGAGAAAGAAGAAAAAGAAGAGAAAGAAGAAAAGGAAGAGAAAGAAGAGAAAAAAGAGAAAGAAGAAAAGGAAGAGAAAGAAGAAAAAGAAGAAAGGGAAGAGGATAATAAGGAAAAAGTCCTTCCTGAAATAAAGCCGGATAAGGTGCCTTTCACAGAAACGGGTGAGAGCTACGCATCAAAAGAGGATAACTTTGCTCCTGTAACAAGCGGAGGCTCCGGGGGAAGCGGAGGAAACATTAAAAATCTGGTTCTTGACTTCTCAAAGGTTGCAGAGTCAAATGTGGATCCTTCTGATCTGAAGATGACCGTTATAAACGGTTCAATACTTGTCACAAAAGGGAAGCTTAAGGATGAAAACTCCGCAAAGGCTTCCGGAGGAGTCAAGGTAAAGGTGGACAAGAAAACACTTATCCCGAAGATCACCTGCAAGAAGAGCGGCAGTGTTATACTTACGATGGAAGACGGTATGACCTATACCATCAGCTTCACCGTGGAAAAGCCTAAAGCTCAGAAGGCTGCAAAGAAGATGTCAAAAGGCGGAGCGCCTTCAGCAAAGACTCTGATGGAGCTCTTCGGAACCCACGTTGACGCCGGGAAACTTTCCATAGTGAAACAGAAGCTGTCCCAGGCGGCAGTATCGGACAATTCCCTGATCGTAGATCCCGCAGAGAAGGACAGCATCAAGCTGCAATATAAGTATCTAAATAAAAACTACAAAATGACCATCAAGGTGAAATGAGAAGGTGGACATACTGTATGATAAAGGCTTCCGGAGATATATCCGGGAGCTTTTTTACAGCTGGCCTGGTGTTACTGTTCGGCGCCGGGCGCGTTACAATTCAGCGGACTGGCAGGCTGCTGAATTATGACGACGTTGTTGCGGTTGTATATTGACAGCGTTTTTATGTAAATCTATAATGTTAGTTAGATATCTAACAAAAGGGGGAGGTATGCTATGCATAAAGCCAGAAACGGAAAACTACTTGTTAAAATCATAGCTATAGCAATTGTTGCGATAGCGGTTGTATCTGCTCTTATTACAATAGTGGGTGCAAATATCATACGTTCAACCTATAACGACCTTATTATCGAGGAATTGAAGGCAACCTGTGAACAGCTGGAAACTGCCGTTTCTTCCCTGAATGATGAGGGCGACTGGTATCTGGAAGGGGATATCCTTATGAAGGGGGACGGCATCATCATGGATGAAGTGGAAGCCATGATAGACGGACTGAAGAAGGAAACCGGTATAGACTATACCATTTTCTATGGGGATACCCGTTATCTAACTACCATTTATAAAGCGGGAACGTCACAGAAGCTTGTGGGGACCAAGGCATCCGACGCGGTTATTGCAGCCACACTGAAGGGCGGCCAGGAATTTCATTCCACCACACTGAATATTGAGGGCATGCCTTATTTCGGGTATTATTGTCCGTTAATTAACTCTGACGGTTCCGTTGCGGGAATGGTATTCACCGGAAGGGAGACTTCCGACG
>CAMJPM010000141.1 GCA_946407725.1 uncultured Lachnospiraceae bacterium | reverse complement strand
AAATAGTCCTCGCGGCAAGTAATTTCCGGATCTTCACGGAACGATTTTACTTGCCCTGATCGCCAAATAGTCCTCGCGGCAAGTAATTTCCGGATCTTCACGGAACGATTTTACTTGCCTTGAGAACTGAATCGTCCTTGCGGCAAGTAATTTTCCAGTTTCCTCACCGTCTGGATTGCGGGAATTATGAACAGGGGCAGGAATGTGAAAAGGTACCTGGCCTTAGCTTCAAATAAAAGCTCAAAGATAATAAGTCCGGTCAGGGAAAGCATGATCAGGCACATAACGGGGGAGCAGTCCTTATCAAAGGGTCTTGCGGAGGAGATTATGCAGATTATCCCGCTTAAGAAGGACAGGAAAAGCACCGTAAGCCAGATCATCTGTGTGGTCTTCAGAAAGAGGGGGTAACGGGAGCCCTCAGGTGTAATAAAGGACAGGATAAGGGGGCGCAGGGGACTGTCCTCACTTACCTCGGGAAAATCAGACATTTTTGTGCCCGCAAAGAAATTCCCGTCGATGCCCCAGGAAAAGGTGCCGTCGGAAAAGTTGATAAGCTGTTTTCTCATGAGATGTCCCATAAACCCTTTGAAGCCGTATGCCCTCAATCTTTCAGCCGTCACCCTCAGGTTTTCCAAACGCCTTGTCTCCGGATCCGGAATTGAATTGGTAAATTCCGTGTCATCATTTGAATATACCCCGTCGGTTTCCGGATTAAGCCCCATCATAAGATAGTGGGTCATGCCGAAGCTTTTGCTTTTATCAAGGTCAAGTCCAAGAGACGGGAAGAACAGCCTGTTAATGATCAGCATCATGATAATAAATGTGATCAGGGAAAAAACCGCCTGCTTTAATGGGACTATGTCCTTTAAGGAAACCGCACAAAACAAGAGGATAAGAAGCACAGCCGTAAATACTATGAAGGTCTGGGGCTTCACCGCATAGCCAATGGCCGCGGATATTCCGGAGAGTAACGGAAGTATATAGGCTCTTTTGTTGTAATACAGCTGGAAAAGCCTGACGGTGATAAGTGGGAAAATTATCCCCACAGCGTCAGAGTAGGTGATGATGAGATAGGGAGCAAAGCCTGTCCAGAGAGCGTAAAAGATCCAGGAGTACACTGCTGTCCTGAAGGAGAACAGATCCCGGACTATAAAGAAAAACAGCACTCCGGAAAGGGTAAATATCAGGGACTGGAAGACTGAAATACAGATAATGGATTCCGTACCAAAGAACGTCCCGATGCGGAGCACCATTAAATAGATAAGGACCAGCATCAGGTTATTGGGGTGGGCGGACATATAGTCAATACTTACCTCTTCCTTCATTCCCCGGTGTATCTTATATACGCAGTCCAATACCCCTGCCGGATCCCAGTCGGAATAGAAAAAAGCCGAAGCGGAATAAATGATCTCTGAAATAAACAGTACAAGGGACAGAACCGTAATCGTCAGTATGACCCTTGATTTTTCCGGTCTTTCAAAAAAAATGATGTGAAACTTACAATTTATAAAAACAATGATCCCGGTAAGAATAAACGTAATGAAAAGCCCCGCGGCAAGCAGCAGGGGATTTGAAACCCCGATATCTTTCTTCAGATAGTAGGCCGTTCCCTTCTCCAAAAAGATAAGGAGAAATACGGTTATGCCCATAAGACAGGTGTAAAGAAGGGTTATGCAGTTTTTTGCTTTCTGCAACAGATACATATCTTAATGCCTGGGATGTGCCTTATTGTATACATCCTTCAGACGGTTTTTCGACATATTCGCATACATCTGGGTGGTGGAAATATCCGAATGACCAAGCATTTCCTGAACTGATTTCAGATCCGCACCGTTTTCCACAAGATGGGCGGCAAAGCTGTGCCTTAAGGTATGGGGCGTGATATCCGTCTCTATCCCGGCCTTTTTCGCATAGTGCTTTATAAGCTTCCAGAAACCCTGTCTGGACATGGGGACACCGGAACAGTTTACGAACAGTGCGGTCTCCTCCTTATTATCCACCATAACATCCCTGGAATGTGCGAGATACTTAAGGAGCGCCTGCTTCGCCTCGTTTCCGAAGGGAATGATCCTCTCCTTGTCCTCATCATGACACTCCACATAGCCCATGGCGAGGTTTAAGTCCGTGGTCTTTAAGGTGATGAGCTCGGTTACCCTCATGCCGGTGGCATAGAGAAGCTCCAGCATTGCCTTGTCACGGAGATCCTTGGGAGTATCTCCCGAGGGCTGGTCCAAAAGCTTTACAACCTCCACCGTTGTAAGTATCTCGGGTGCTTTTTTGACTATCTTCGGGGCTTTAAGACTCTCCGCCGGATTGTGGCTTATCTTTCCTTCTTTTAAGAAATAGTGGAAAAATGCCTTCATGGAGGCGATATTCCGGGAAATTGTGGCCGCAGTAAAGGAATTCTTCTCCAGATAGAGAAGATAGGATGTCATATCCTGATCCGTGATAATAAAAGCATCATCAATACCCTTTGAATGGAAATATGCTACCATTTTCATAAGGTCACGCCTGTATGAAAGGCGTGTGTTCTCAGATGCTTTTTTAATATTATGTAAATAATTTATGAACTCCAGGACCTGATCTTCCATGTATCCCCCGTTCCTTCTCCTTAGCTGTTCTGACCCTCCAGCCAAAACCACTTTAAGTATTATATAGGGGATTTTTTGATATTGCAATCCTCGTAATCCTTGTAAAATGGGTGTTTTTCACCCACTTTTTGACAAAAAACAACAACATGTCGTTAAGGCTTTAAATCCTCTGCGCAACATGTTGTGAAAAAAAAATCTAAAATATTTTTTAAATTTATGTAAATCAATTATAGTAACTTTATGAAGCCGCTTTTTTTACCGCGTTCACTTTTTGTCCCTATAAACTTTATACGCCATAAGAACCGCTACGGTTTTGGAATCCTTTATCTCACACTTAAACACCCTGTCAACAAGCTCATCCAGATCGTATTCCTCCACCTCCACGAATTCATCGGAATCGAGATGCTGCTCGGTCTTTACAAGATCAGTGGCGAGAAAGACCTCTATGACCTCATCACAGTAGGCAATAGCCGTATTTATCGTCATGAAATGCTCTATTTTGCCGCACCTGTACCCGGCCTCCTCCTCCAGCTCCCTCTTTGCAGCAGTAAGAAACTCCTCGTCCCCGTCCCTCTTTCCGGCGGGAACCTCCAGGGTAATGCGGTCAAAGGCGTGGCGGTACTGCCTCACCATCACGATCTTCTGCTCCTTTGTCACTGCAAGAACTGCCACTCCGCCGTTATGAAGCATGACATCATATTCTGCAATATTTCCGTCAGGAAGCTTTACTGTGTCCACGCAGTAGGTAAGGATATTGCTCTTTCTTAAGACGGTTCGTTTTAACTTTTCGGATTTTTTTATCATCTTCTGTTCCTGTCGTATATGACCTTTAAGCCTTTCATCATAAGGGCATTATCCAGGATGATCTCCCGGCGGCATCTGGGAATTATGACCTTTGACAGACCTCCCGTGGCCACCACTGTAGTGCTGTAGCCCAGTTCTTCTTCAAATCTCTCTATGATCCCGTCCACAAGCGCGGCCTGCCCGTTTATGATACCGCTTTTCATGCAGTCCACGGTATTGGTGCAGATATACTTCTCCGGTGAGGAAAGGCTCACTCTCGGAAGCTGTGAGGTATTGGATACCAGGGCTTCAAGAGAAGTCCTTACCCCCGGGACTATTACTCCGCCGATGTAATTTCTGTCTTTATCGATGACTGTTATGGTGGTGGCAGTACCCATATCCACTACTATTGAGGGGGCTCCGTATTCGTTTATGGCCGCGACGGAATCTACCACGAGATCCGCTCCCATAGTACGTGGATCGTCAATCTTGATATTGAGCCCGGTCTTTAATCCCGCCCCCACCACCATGGGATTCACATTTTTTACAAGCTTCCTTACGGCCTGCTTCATAATATGCGTAAGCGGAGGCACAACAGAGGAAATTATGGAGCCGGTTATTTCTTTCGGCTCCACCCCGTGGATCTCCATGACTGTCTTTAATATGACCGCGTATTCCAGTTCGGTTTTTTCTATATCAGTGGAAATACGTTCCGTAAAGAGGATCCGGTCTTCATCAAAAACCCCCACCTCAATATTGGTATTTCCCATGTCTATGGCAAGCAGCATCTCATATCTCCGAAATAAAATGATATCATATCTATTCAGAACCCTCCGGATTCTGAATAGATTCGTGCATTCGGCTCATTAGAATCGTGCTACGCACGAGGAGCCGAATGGTGAAATGTCCGGTGCAAAACATGCCAGTGGCATGTTTTGAATGCCGTTTAGGC
>CAMJPM010000140.1 GCA_946407725.1 uncultured Lachnospiraceae bacterium | reverse complement strand
TGATGACGTTATATCCGGAAGCCGGGGAATGAAGCCCTCTCTCCGCTATGTGAGCGGGAGAAGGGAAGCTGTGGGTAAGGGATGGACCTTAAACGAACTGGGATTATACAGCCATTTACAGGGAATGGTCTTCGGTGCGGATGCAAATCTTGAAAAGGTTGAGGCACTGGGGGATGAGACAAAGGAATTTGTAAAAAGGACCAGGGAGCTTAAGGAATACTTAAATGAACATGTGCTTGGGAAGGAGTACGTGAGTGATCCCGAAAAGAGGGCAGAGCTCTACGGTGAAATTGCCGGAAGGGTGCAATGGCTCCGCGAAGAAAGCAAGCGGTTAAGGGGGCTTCCGGGAATGACCCAGTCACAGGCCGACAGTATATCCCACGCTATCGGCGATACTGATAATGTAAACGGAAGATCAGACGATGGCGGCATGCCCCTTGACTACGAAGTAAGGCTTATGCAGAAGGAAGCCGAGCTGGAGGCGGTTGAAAAGGCAAAGAAGGAGCTTGATGCCTTAAAGGATACAGCAGACCCCATCGTATATAACCAGCTGAAAAGCCTTGTTAATAAAAACGCAGTTCCTCCTAAGCAGGACCAGATGACGATAGATGCGGGTTTTGTGGAAAAGACGGATATTTACTTAAAAACCGGAATTGGAAGCCTTAAAAAGGAGATAGAAGCTATAAAGAATGGTAAGGAGACCACTCTCATGGCAAAGACCGGACTTTCCCATGAGGCTTCGGTGGACAGGATACGGAGAATGCTTGACAATACCGATTCCATTTTTCACTTCGACTCGGCGAAATATAAGGAGATAAAGGCAGGACTTAAAAAGCTCGGAGATGGAAATGCCGCACCGGAGGATAAGCAGAAGCTCACCGAAGATGTAAAGGCCTGGTTTAATGATCCCAAATACGACCGCAAAAACAGGCACGCAAATAATGAATTTGATAATATGCGTTTTAACATCATGTTCACCCTGGCAAACGAGCTGGACCCCGCCTGGGCAAAGGATAATTTCAAGGACATGAATATTTCCGTCCTTCACGGTGAGAAGGCAGCGAATACCTCTTTCCACAATATCCATGAATACATGGATTTCATGCACGTTCAGATGGCGGACAACCAGTACCTGTACGGAGCAGAGGACTTTACTTCAAAGCACTGGTACAAAAGGGCGCAGGACACAAGCTACGGACAGAAGGGTCTTGTGGAGGAGGCCATAAGGGTCATGGAGGACAAGTCCATAGCGGATATTGACAAGATGAAGGCTGAGCTTGACAACATTAACAAGCTCACCGGAGACGCTTTGAATATGGAAAAGGATCTGGGATTTAAGGCCAGGTTTTCTGTTTTCAACAGCTACCGCCAGAACATGGAGCAGCTAATCAGCGGATCTGATTACTTTATGGAGGATTACGACAGGAGAAAGAACAGCCTTAAAGCCGTCAGGGAGCAGGCAGTAGACCAGATAAAGGAATACTTAAACAAGCCTGAAAACAGGAATGACCGGCTTTTTGACAAAGCGGTCTTAGCCTACGGGGTGATGGATCCCAGAGGCGCCCATAATATGATCATAGAGCTGAATGAAAGGAAGACCGGAAATAAAAAGGTTAAACCGGTAAGCCTTCCCGAGCTTGAAAAAAGACAGGGCCTGGATATCGGCGGACGGAAGACACTTGACAGAAACAGGGCTGTGAATGTAAAGGAGCGTAAGAACGTACTGTAAGATTTACGGACATTGGGGGATCGGATCTTAAATGGAGCGGATCCCGGAATATATATCCTGGAGGTGGATCATATGAGTGAAAAAAGACTGCCGGTAATAACGATCAACCGGGAATACGGCGCAGGGGGGAGAAGCCTTGCGGTCATCCTGTCGGAAAAGCTTAAGATACCCTTTTATGACAGGGAATTTGTGAAAAAAACCATGGAGGAGAGCGGCTATGACGAGGAGGATGTGGAACGCGAGGGTGAAGAGCTGAGCAAGGGCTCGCAGGTGTTTGATAATCTCTTTAACAGCACTGTTTCTTACCAGAGTTCCCATGACGCCATATTTAAGGCTGAAAAAAAGGTGATATTAAAGCTGTCGGGGAGCCCCTGCATAATGGTGGGGCGCTGCGCGGACCGCATCTTAAATGATGCAGGGATAGACATTATTAGCATCTATCTTCACGCACCTCTTGAAGCAAGGCTGAAACGTACTCTGGAATTAAATGAATACGGGGATATGAAGCCGGAAAAATTTCTGGAAAAGCGTGACAGGGGACGCATGAATTTCTATAAGAATTATACGGGCTGCGATATTTCAGATGCATCAAATTACACCTTATGCTTTGATACGGGTAAAGTCAGTGTTGATGTCTGTGCGGAAATGGTGGTAAAGATGCTGGAAAACTGAAATTTCCGCAAGCATGTAAACAGATCAGCGCTGTTGTAAAAAGCGGAGGGTATGTGACTGTAAAGAACAGTCACCTGCGTTTAGCTGCGTTATTCGCGGATATAAAAAAGAAAGGAATGGCATCGAAACAAAAATGAAAAAAATGACAAGGAGAAAGCTCTGCTGCCTCATAATCACACTGTGTCTCATCACACTTTCCGGGTGCGGATCCCATAGGATGATGATGGGGACGGGAGGAACATCGGGCACCTATTACGCCTTTGGCGGAGTTCTTGCCCAATATATGAAAAAATATACGGATTACGGTGTGACAGCGGTTTCCACCGCAGCGTCCAAGGCCAATATCCAGAGCATAGGAGACGGAGATTACCAGATCGGTTTTACCCAGTCGGATGTCATGAATTATGCCTGGGAGGGCAGCAGGGCCTTTGAAAAGGACGGCCCCTGCAGGGATTTCCGGGTGATGGGGGCGCTTTATGCCGAGACGGTACAGCTTATCACCATGAGGGATGACATCAGGTCCGTAAGCGACCTGAAGGGAAAAAGCGTATCCATAGGGGCTCCGGGATCCGGAGTGTATTTTAACGCCGTGGATGTGCTAAATGGCGCGGGACTTACTGTGGATGATATCAATCCACAGTACCAGAGCTTTGATGACAGCAAGGAGGCTCTTAAGGACGGACAGATCGACGCAGCCTTCATCGTGGCGGGGGCTCCCACCTCAGCCATTACTGAGCTTGCCACCACAAACGGGGTTTTTCTTATCCCCGTGGACGGTAAATTACGGGACAATATAATGAGGGAATGCCCCTTTTACGCTCCAATGGAGATCCCGGCAAATACCTATCCCGGACAGAATGACAAGATCGATACCATTACCATAAAAGCCACACTGGTGGTTGATGCGGATATTCCGGAGGAAGTGGTGTACGGTCTCACAGCTGCGGTCTTTGACCATACAGAGGAGATAAGAGCAGAGAACGCAAAGGGAGCGGAGCTTTCCCTGGAAAATGCCACAACCGGGATAACAGTCCCCTTCCACCCGGGTGCCGCCAGATATTATAAGGAACACGGCATTACGGTGGAAACAGGCGACTGAATCGTAACGGTATAGCTGCAAGATAAAGGAGATCATATGAGCAATCAGACTGATGATAAAATAAAATACGAGCTGGATCAGGAAGATCTTGAGGAGGTAATGAAAAAATATGACCGGGAGTCCAATGTCCGTGTATGGACGGGAAAGCCGGCGATCCTCGTAAAAGCACTGCTGATCAGCTTTTCGCTTTTCTGTATCTGGGTCACGCTTTTTGCCACGTTTTTAGAGGAGATAAGGCTTACATCCTTTATGGGCCTTATAGTGCTCATGGGATTTTTGTATTATCCCGCAAATAAGGATAACCACAAGGAAAACCACATTCCCTGGTATGACGTGCTGGGCATGGTCTTCGGAACCGGGGCGTTTCTGTACTACACCTTCAGCGCAGAACAGATAATACAGCAGGGGACCAGGTTCCAGCCCTATCAGATAGTGATAGCGGTGATCGGGATAGCGGCGCTTCTGGAGGTCACCAGACGGAGCGTGGGCTGGCCGATATTGATAGTCGCCCTGTTTTTTATTGTATATGCCCTTGTATACGGGCTCACCAATCCCTCCTTCCCGGGAAGGCTTAAGTATCTGGTGCGGAACCTCTTTTACGACAAGACAGGGATACTTTCCACGCCTGTTAACGTGTGTTCAAAATACATAGTTGTCTTTATCATATTCGGAGCTTTTCTGGAGCGTACCGGTATTTCGGAGCTCTTCATAAATATCGCAAACTGCGTGGCAGGCCGTTTCGCCGGGGGACCGGCAAAGGTGGCGGTTATCTCGTCTGCCCTCTGCGGCATGGTCAGCGGTTCCTCCGTGGGAAATACAGTTACCACCGGATCTGTCACCATTCCTATGATGAAGGAAACCGGCTATAAATCGGAGTTTGCGGGAGCAGTGGAGGCCGCGGCCTCCACCGGCGGACAGATAATGCCTCCCATAATGGGAGCCGCAGCCTTCCTGATGGCTGATATTATCGGGGTTCCCTATTCAGATATCCTGATAAGGGCT
Organism: uncultured Lachnospiraceae bacterium; assembly: GCA_946407725.1. GTDB lineage: Bacteria > Bacillota > Clostridia > Lachnospirales > Lachnospiraceae > NK4A144. Next base: position 92 of record CAMJPM010000140.1, on the reverse strand, counting down.
GTATTCCCCGCTGTCCTGTATTTTACGGGAATATTCATAGCTGTCCACCTGGAAGCGAAAAAGTACGGGCTCTCCGGTATCCCGGCGGAAAA
>CAMJPM010000139.1 GCA_946407725.1 uncultured Lachnospiraceae bacterium | reverse complement strand
AAGAGATAATATCTTAAGACGGATGAAGCAGGAAAATACCGCATCCGCTGCATCAGCTGCCGTCCAGAAACTAAAACATGATAACTACACGAATAAGCTTATGAAAAAAATAGGCGATTATCAGAAGACCAGCCGTAAGTATCATGATGCCGACCATGAACAGCAGGAATATGACCGGAAATTGAATAATGGCAATCCGGGATGGGCAAAACGTAAATGGTATAACCATAAGATAGGGTCATTGCAAAAAGACAAGGACGGATATGATGAGAAGTTAGACAAACAGGATCAGGAAGTGATGGATTTCGCAAGGAACTGGTTGACAGGTGATCTGAAGAGTTACCGTAACAATGTTTTCTCGAAGCATTATAAGAAATATGATGATCTTGCAGAGGTCTGGTATAAGGTTACCCGTGAATATACAAGACCGGAGGAGGCCGGTTCCGATGCCCTGAGGAGAAGATCGGACGCCCCGGCTGCCGCCGCAGCTGCAAATCCCGGGGCTGTTAATCCGCCCGCCGCAAATCCCGGGGCTGTTAATCCGCCCGCCGCAAATCCCGGGGCAGTCAATCCACCCGCCGCAATTCCCGGGGCAGTCAATCCGCCCGCCGCAATTCCGGCAGCGGCACAGGACCCGAGAGCCATTGGAGACGATGCATCAAAAAAAATCGAGGAGTATATAGGAATATATGATGCCGGGGCACTTGGGGGCATTCTGCAGAATATCAGGAATGATGCAGATACACAGGTAACGGCGGCAGATATAAGGGTAACGGTGAAGAGAGGGCTGGGACAGAATTCCGATAATACCCAGGATGATAACAGAAAGATCAAGACACACAGAAGCATACTTATGCTTTCCGAGGAAAATGACGAGCATATACGGAACAGGTACAAGGTGGACAGCCGCCTGAAGGGCAGGCTTTCCCAAAAGCAGTATACTGCTCAGTCGCCTGATACACCGGTTAATCAAATATTTAATCTTCAGGATCCCCGGCGTTCCGTGAATATTGAAGGGCTGAATCTCAGCGCTGATGAAAAGGACGTCCGGGGCCGTTTCCTGTATTCCGAGAAAAGTGCTGCCATCATCAGTGCAAAGCTTAAGAGAAACGGGGAAAAGGTTCATGGTTTCTATATGAACGGTGAGTACGTGACCGACGAGGATACCGGCGGCCCAAATACGGATGTGGCGGATAAAAGCGGGATGAAGTATTTCGGAAGACCTGACTGGGATAAACAGGAAAGTGCCGAAAAGCTCAGGAATGCCATTCGAAAATCCCCTTTTTTCAAACATGTAAACGCAAGGAGTATCCAGTATTATGCTTCATACCAGTCAGAAGTGCTGACAGAAGCTTATAAAAAGGCAAGAAACGATTACTTTACCGAGATCCAGGCAAAAAGAGACAACGGGGAACAGTTTCTGGATATATCACTGGCCGGATTTCAGAATAATCTCCATACTGTGGATCATAAAGAACGGGTACTGGCACTGGCATCCTACATGATAAGCAACAGCCAGGCGTTTCAGAACGGAGACATAGGCAGCCTGCAGCAGGATCCTGCCATGGGTTATGCCTGGAATAATTATAAATCTGATGTTCTGGAAACCGCCGGATATCTTCTTTCAACGGAAAATCCGGCACTCTGGGTCCTTGCCCGCAGTATAGTGAAAGAAAGCAGCTCCACACATAACACCACCAAACTCCGGTTGAAATATCTTCCTGAAAGCGGAGAACTTATGCGCATGGGTCTCCTGGAAGAGCTGAATAAGGGTTTTATGGAAAGACAGGGCATTAACGAGGAAGATCCTGCCGGGTTACTGAATTTAGACAGGTATAATGTTTATTCCGATGAACTTAAAAACCGGAGAGGAGTGGGCAACTGGTTTAAGAGGAACCTGATGAACGGATTTATAGTAAGAAAGATAGTAAACGTTCTCGGGACAGGTGCCAGTGCAGGTGAAGAATTCGCCATGGCGGACAGGCTGTACAAGGTGGGCGATAACATGAGCTCGGGGGAAAAGGGAGAATGGGAGAATATTTTCCGGGAGACAAGGCTCTGGACTGCCTACGGGGAAATGGTGACTTCTTTTTTAAGTTCTCCCTTCCTTATCGGATCGGCTGCCGCTGCAGGAATAGGAACCCTTCCCTTTACCGGACAGGGTGAGAGCAGGGATATCGTAATGGATATCAATACCGTTTATTCCATGGTGAAGAACGTATTTAAGATATACTCTGTCTGCGCTAAAAGCCTTTTTAAGAAGAACACGGGGGCAGCTCCGGCAGCGGGGGCAGCGCAGCCCGAGGAGCTTGAAAATCTGGATTATAAAAAAGGCAGGGACATAATAAAGGTAATTGACAGCGGCCTTGCTTTCTTAAACAGCATAATGAGCATATTGTCAAACCATATGACTTCCTTTGATCAGGACAGCGGTGTTACGGGTGTTGTGGATGGTTATGCTCCGGTGTCAAAATATATAACCAATATCATCGATATAGGCAGGCAGATCCTGGGATGCGTGGAAGACGTGCTGGAGATAGTGGCTTCCACCAAGAGGATTTCACGTTTAGATGAAGCGGATAAGACATTGACAACAGCCATGGACAATGCAAAGAACCATGCTGCAGCAGATGCCAGTGAGCAGGCTCTGGGGGAAGCGGCCGGCAATAATTCCCAGGCCAGATATTTTATGTCACTGACCAGAATGCAGTCCAGAAAGAACCGTTCCACCGCGGGCTGGGATATTGCCAGCAGAGCTCTGAAGGTAGGCAGGGATGTCAGTGCGCTTTTCGATACTCCGGAAGCAAAGATCGCACACGGGATATTCGCTTTAGCCCCCTATCTTACTGATTTCGTGGGCTGGACCATCGGGAAGCTTAAATATGACAGGGAAAATTTCAACAGGAATATCGCAACCATGCTGGGGGATGAGAAATACAAGGATGCAGGATACTTTGATGAGGTGCTGAGACGTGAGACAGGTATCGTAAATAAGTATTACCTTGTGGATCTGGCGCGGATTTTCATGGCCATAGATACACACTCAATGATCATGAAGAGCAATGATCCTAATAAAGCCGGAGAAAAAGCCCTGGCAATGCAAATTGTGGGAACACTTTTCGGCAACGTTAAGGATGAGACCTTTCAGAAGATACAGTTCAAGGATATGCTTACATATTCCGGATTTGATGCCTCGTCCAACTGGAGATCGGTGCTCAGGAATTCCCTTATGGCATAGGTTTCCGAACGCATTTTCCGCTTTTGCGTTCGGAAACCTATGCGGAAACCTATAGAAACAGATACTTGCGCAGCAGTATCATATCGGGTATAATTCCAAATTTGGATTGAAACTATGAAAGGAGCGGCATAGACAGACAATGGCAGAGAGAGACAGATATACAAGCCCCCTTTCGGGAAGATATGCGTCAAAGGAGATGCAGTATATATTTTCCCAGGAGAAGAAATTCAGGACCTGGAGGCAGCTCTGGATCGCCCTTGCGGAAACCGAGATGGAGCTGGGACTTCCCGGGATCACTGAAGAGATGATAAGGGAATTAAAGGAACACGCCGGGGATATTAATTACGAAGTGGCGGAGCAGCGGGAAAAGGAAGTGCGCCATGACGTTATGAGCCACGTTTACGCATACGGGTTACAGTGCCCGAAGGCGGCGGGGATCATACATCTGGGAGCCACCAGCTGTTACGTGGGAGACAATACCGATATCATCCTTATGAGGGAAGCACTGGAGTTATGTGAGAGAAAGCTTATAGGCGTGATAAAAAAGCTCCGTGATTTTGCGGACAGATACAAGGCCCTGCCCACTCTTGCATTTACCCATTTCCAGCCTGCCCAGCCCACGACAGTGGGGAAGAGGGCCGCACTGTGGATGAATGAATTCATGCTGGACTTAAGTGACCTGAAATACGTAAAGGAATCTTTGCAGCTGCTGGGATCCAAGGGCACAACCGGCACCAGGGCCAGCTTTAAGGAGCTGTTCCACGGAAATCTGGAAAAGATAAGAAAGATAGATCCCATGATAGCAAAGAAGATGGGATTTTCGTCCTGTGTTCCTGTTTCCGGACAGACCTATTCCAGAAAGACTGATACCAGGGTACTTAACGTGCTTGCGGGAATAGCGGCCAGTGCCCATAAGATGAGCAATGACATAAGGCTGCTGCAGCACCTGAAGGAAGTGGAAGAGCCCTTTGAAAAGAGCCAGATCGGCTCCAGCGCCATGGCATACAAGAGAAACCCCATGAGGTCGGAGCGTATCGCAAGCCTTGCCCGTTTTGTGATGACGGATGCCTTGAACCCCGCCATTACCTCTTCGGTACAGTGGTTTGAGAGAACCCTTGACGACTCCGCAAATAAGCGGCTTTCTGTTCCGGAGGGCTTCCTGGCCACTGACGGGATACTGGATCTGTGCCTCAATGTGGTGGACGGACTGGTGGTATATCCCAAGGTCATTGAAAAGCATCTTATGTCGGAGCTTCCCTTCATGGCAACGGAAAACATAATGATGGACTGCGTGGAAAAGGGCGGGAACCGTCAGGAGCTCCACGAGGTCATAAGAGAAAACTCCATGATAGCAGGAAAGCATGTAAAGGAAGAGGGACTGGACAACGATCTCTTAAAGCTCCTGGCAGAGGATGAGAGGCTGGGGAAAAGGTTTTCTTTAACAGAAGAGGATCTGAAGAAAAACCTGAAGCCCGAAAACTATACAGGGTTATCCGAAGAACAGGTGACGGAGTTTATAGAGAATTATGTGGATCCCCTGCTTTCGGAATACGGGGAGACCGGGGAGATAAAAGCGGAAATCAACGTTTAGGCGTTATACTCACTTACGAAATGGGAAAGAATTTCGTTAGTGAAACGGTATAAACCCCCAAGCAGAGCTTGGGAGACTTAATGATGCTG
>CAMJPM010000138.1 GCA_946407725.1 uncultured Lachnospiraceae bacterium | reverse complement strand
ATTCTTATTTCCTCCTGAATTCTTATTCTGTAATAGTGTATGCAAAGCGGTCAAACGCTTATACAAGCTGTATTCTAATATAAAGAATACATATTTGCAATTTAATCTTTATTAGTCTGTTTTAACCCATGGCACCAAGATCTGTTTTTCTTATGGCATCCCTTACTGCAAGCACTCTGGAGGGACTCACGGAAAGCTCGTCAACTCCCATTCTTAAAAATGTTTCCGTAAGAGTGGTGTCCGCAGCCAGTTCTCCGCAGATACCCACCCAGGCACCGTGCTTATGTCCGTTCTTTACGGTCATCTCTATGGCCTTTAGCACTGCAGGATGATGGGGATCGCTGTAGTTCTCCAGTCTCGCATTCTGTCTGTCAATTGCCAGGGTATACTGGGTCAGGTCGTTTGTTCCTATGGAGAAGAAATCCACCTCCTCCGCCAGTTCTTCACTGAGTAATACCGCAGCCGGAGTTTCCACCATTATCCCCAGCTCAACATCACCGTATTCCTTACCCTCTTCCTTAAGGGATGCCTTTACTTCCTCAGTGATCTTTTTTATTTCCCTTACCTCATCCACGGATATTATCATGGGAAACATTATTCCGATCTTTCCGTAATGGCTTGCCCGGTATATGGCCTTAAGCTGGGTCTTAAAGATATCCGTCCTGTCCAGACAGATACGGATAGCCCTGTAACCGAGAGCCGGATTTTCCTCTTTTTCGATACCGAAGTAATCGCAGCTCTTATCAGCGCCTATGTCCAGGGTACGGATTATGACTTCCCTGCCCTCAAGCTTCTCCGCCACGGTTTTATACGCCTTAAACTGCTCCTCCTCCGTGGGAAAATCGCTGCTTTCCAGATAGAGAAACTCGCTTCGGAATAAGCCTATTCCTCCGGCATCATTCTTCAATACATCCGGAACATCGGAGACCGCCCCGATATTTGCAAAGAGCTTTATCTCCCTTCCGTCAATGGTCTTATTTTCCTTACCCTTAAGCTCTTCCAAAAGCTCCTGCTTTTCCCGGTCCTTTTTCAGGAGCTCCCGGTATACGGAAAGGGTTTCCTCATCCGGGTCAAGTATCAGCTTTCCCTTGTAACCGTCAACGATCCCCTCTTTTCCCTCCGCCTCCTCCGGATAATCTGTTCCGATAAGAGCGGGGATATTCATGGTCCTTGCGAGGATCGAGGTGTGGGAATTTGTAGATCCGAAGCGGGTTACAAAGGACAATATCCTCTCTTTATCCAGCTGTACCGTTTCAGAGGGAGCCAGGTCATCGGCAAGAAGGATCACAGGTACATCGCTCATTACCCCCTCCTCGGAGATCCCGGAAAGGATCCTTATCACCCTGCTGCTGACATCTTTTACATCCGCGGCCCTGCCCTGCATGTATTCATCATCCATTCCCGCAAACATTTCCGCAAAGGTGTCTGCTGTGGATGAAACCGCGTATTCCGCATTCAGCATTTCGCTCTTTATCATGTCTTCCACGGATTCCAGATAGTCGTCATCCTCAAGCATCATCTGGTGGACTTCAAATACCTGTGCGCTTTCTTCTCCCGCTTCCTTTTCGGCTTTGTCATAAAGAGCCTGAAGCTCGTCCTTAGCTGTCTCCAGAGCATTTTCAAAACGCTCCCATTCGGCATCAGCATCATCAATACTTTTCTTTTCCACAACATTGTCCGTTTTTCTGTAAACTGCCACCTTTCCGATGGCAATGCCTCCGAATACCGGTTTTCCCGTGATCTCTGTCATGACTTGTACCCCGATACAGGCTGATGTGCCCCCCGGTGACGTGCCTGCACCGTACCGGCGGATGTGTTTGGAACATTAAAGAGCTGCCAGGTCTTTAGTATAACATAAACCGGACTTCTACGGAATTATGACCGACGTGGATCTGGGATAGCTCCCTGTTCCAAATGCGGCAGTACCCTTCCTGTTTACCTCGGATATGATCTTTTTACCCGTATTTCCTCCCCAGAGAGCGTAATCCTTCACGGAAACATCCATAACCTCCGTGTTTTCATGGATCAGCGCTATGGCCCTCGAGAGATCCTCACATGCCGCTTTTTCTCCGGAACGATATTTCAGGACAAAGGCGTTATTCCCCGTTCCCGACAACTCCCATGCATGGATAAATCCCGGGCTCTTCTCAAAATCTTCTCCCTCAGCCGCTCCTTCCACACAGATGGTAAATCCACCTCCCGGATTTCCCTTAAAAAAGTATATGCCCGCATCCTCCTTTGAGGGATCCGAAAATCTCTCGAATTTTGAATAGAGGTTGTAATAAACCGCATCTTCCACTGTGATATCCGTAAAAAAAAGAGGCAGCGCGTTATACATATATTCAAGACCCGCACTGTAGTCATGGATACCTCCCTCTTTTTTGTAATATACCAGATTGTCCGCAGAGGAAAAGGTACTCCTTTTTTGCATTTCATCCATCAGCAGGTTTACCTGCCCCTGCTCCACATCACCGGTTCCGGTGCAGGAATAGATGTAATAACCCCGAGCAGTGAGGTTATTGTCATTAACCAGTTTCTCCAGAAAATCCGTATTCTCCCCGGGAAGATAGTTCCCATATCCTCCGTAATACCAGCAGGAACAGCTCATGGGAAGAAAATACCTGATATAGTCATAGTTATAGCAGAACTCAAACCAGGTGGTCACGGCTCCCAGGGAAAACCCTGCGAAAGCCCGGTGGTCACGGGATGCGGCAAGACCGGATTTGGTGGTCTCACCGGCATAGGTATGGTATTTCCCCTCCACCGAGGGCATCAGGTCATTTAAGAATTCTCTGTGAAACTGCCTGACCTCACTGTCTGAGCGCTGCATGTCCCGGGGCTTGTTTTCCGTATCAAAGGTGGGCGCCACCACGATAAGGGGCGGGATCTCTCCCTTTTCGATCATGTTGTCCAGAAGATTCCCCGCTCTTCCTCCGGCGTAGGAAAAAAGAGAATCCGCGGTTTCTCCCAGACCGTGCATAAAATAGACTATGTTATAACGTTTTGTCGTATCCCCCGGGTCATAGCCGTAGGGCAGATAGACAACAGCCTTTTTACTGACACTGCTCCCGTCCCCGGCGTAGTCCTTTGAGGTATAGTAAAAATCCTCAATGTGCCCCCTTTTTGCAGATGCTGCGTAGTATGCTTCCGGCACCCCTTTGGTGCTGCCTCTCCCGGGCATGGCAGCCCTGACAGGCGAATAACCCGGCAGCAGGAACATTCCAAAAATCAGTATGAACGCTGATAACAGTCCTTTTTTCAAACCGGCGTATCCCTTCATTTTTGTCTATGCCACTCCTTCCCGGGATCCTCCGGAACTGTTTTTTGATCTGAAGGATATGATCAGAACGGCCGCCGGAATAAGCGCCGCCAAAATGGAAATTATATCGGAGATATGCTGGAGCCGGGTTCCCCCGTAATAGACCGTAACAGGTCCTGATTCCTCCGCATAAACCCTTAACCGTCCGTTGTCTCCCTCTCCGTCAACGCTGAGGCTCTTCCCTCCGGCGTTAACCGCGGCATATCCCGGATAATAGATAAAAGGCACATCGATATACCCGCTGCCCGGGGCCGTAACAGTGAGCCTGTTTCCCCTGCGTTCCACCGTAAGTTCATTGCCGTTTTCATCAAAGGCCGTATCCCTGTTCTTTATCAGCCGGTCCCGGTCAGTGACCGACAGGGGCAGCCACTCCCCTCCTATAACGTTCTTCGTAAATTTTACCTCGTTATAATAGTCGTCAGAGTAGGAATAATAGCCTTCCTCCGTACGGTTATAATTTGATACAGCCGATACCGCCATCACCGCAAGAACGGCCGTGACCGCCAGTCTTTCCTTTGATACCGCGGCCTTTGAGATATAGATTCCCGCCGCAAGGGAGAACATGAGACAGCTCATTATAAAAAGCCGCCACGGAAACTGAATGGATGACACATATTCCTCAAGCCTTTTCCAGGGGAAAAGACCGGTACTGCAAAGAGTGAATATCAGCCCGAAAACAGCAAATATATCCCCTTCCCTGATCTTTTCATCCTTTTTACGGTGAATAAGAAGCGCCGCAAATAACATCAAAAAGACGGCTATTCCCATGCGACCGGCCTTATTCTCAAATATTTCCCTTATCAGAAGCTTTTCGTAGTCTACGTCAAATATGGCCTGCGTATATTTAAGCTCCAGGGTCCGCATCTGCTCCATTACCGGAAGCCAGTAAAATGCAGTGAGGGCAACGGTGAAAAGTGCCGAAAGCATAAGCTTTATTATGCGTTTCGGATCCTTAATAAAGGTTCCCGCTTTTACTGCCACATAGCCGAGGCAGAATATGATTGAAAATACCGTGGTCAGTGTGTGACAGAGCAGGGTTCCCGCCATTCCCGCAATAAGAAACCATGGTCTCTTAAAGTCCTTTTCCGTCAGGTCATAAAGCCCCGCTGCCACCAGGGGAATGAATATAAAGGCCGTAAATTCCCCCACTGCGGCTCTTGTATAGATATCGTCCAGATGGTACTGGCAGAGAGTGTATATCACTGCGGAAATCAGAGCCCCCCATCTGTTTTCGCTGATGTAATATGCGCAGAAAAACATGGTGATAAAGGCCGCTGTTATACAGAAAGCCGCAAAAATATGATAGGACAGATTTATCCCGGCTCCGGCAGACCTTAAGAGCGCCGGAATATAGAGAAGAAAATCAGGGTAAAATAAAGAGCTGGCATAGCCCTCTCCGCCGAAGAACAGCATGTTTATCCTGAGAAAGGGAAGCCCGTTTACTATCCCGGTCTTTAAGGCCTCTATACGAAGGAGATGATAATCTATGTCATGACCATTTATGCAGTTTACACTGAAAAGGGGCAGTGCGGCAAAAAACAAGGTGATACACGATACAATCACCGTAAACACCCTGTCCTCTTTCCTGACATCCTCCATTTTTCCGAATATTCCGGTCATAATTCGTACCTTGCTTGTAACTGTTCAGAACCCCCACACCGCACGTCCGGGGCACTGACCGACTCAGTCGGTCAAAACGTGCCCGTAAAACCGATGCCAGGCACGCTCAGC
>CAMJPM010000137.1 GCA_946407725.1 uncultured Lachnospiraceae bacterium | reverse complement strand
AGAAAGCGAGCTTGATAATGGCTCTGAGCGCCTGCTCATTGTTATACCAGAGAGGGGCGCTTTCTTTCATGTGTACCTTCTGTATGTTTGCCGCCACAGCATCAGCATTTCCTGCAATGATGTCGGAAAGAAGCTGTTCACTTTCCTTTAAGCGGAGCATGGTTTCACTGTGGGTGACCCTGTGGATCATCCTTCCGAATTCATTCATTATCTCATAGTTCGGTATCCGGCCGGTTCCCTTTATGCTGTCATAGTTGATATATCCGAAATGTGTCAGAATGGTGAGTACATCATCTGCGGATTCAAAGGAAGTGAGATCGTTTTTGAAATCCTGCGTCTGAAAAGCTACCTCCAGGCCGGCAGTCAGCTTTTCTGCTGCCTCCCCGAGGCCGTCGAAATCCAGGTTTATATAGTCAAGCGCTCCGAATACGGCACTGCTTTCTTCCCAATATGATTTAAACTTCTTACGAAGTGCCGCCCGGGATACTGAATTCGGGTTGTAGACAGAAAGCTGCTTACCATCCTCCGTATAAACACAGTAGCCGTTGTACCAATCCCTCATTCCCTCAAATGGCATGCCGCTCCAGTCACAGACCTGCTTCACATCCTCCTCCAGAAATCCCGTATAGGGTGCAAATCCCAGGGGATCAAGAATGGTGTATTCGCTGAATTCTGAAATGGCGGACTGGGTCCCGTCTTTCTTTATGGGAAGGATCCCTGTCATGTATGCGGCTGCAAATACCTTTTTCGTGATGTCGCTCTTAAAGAGGGAGCGGAGAAATTCCAGGAAATCAGTCTGGGTATCAGCCGTACTCCTGGGAGTCCGGATCGGTGAATCCCATTCATCGATGATGGCAATGAATTTCCGCCCGGATCTGCTTACCATTATTGAAAGAGCCTCTTTAACCGAAATATCTTCTCCTATATCAGGATACTCATTTCTGATATCCCGCAGGATCCGGTTCAGTATATAGGCAGGCAGTCCCTCTAACGTGGTATCCGCCATAAATCCCGTGATATCCAGGTACAGCACATTATACTGATTCATGTGCTTTTCATAATCCGGATCTTTTGCAATCTCAAGGTCATCAAAGAGGACATGGGAATCTGAACTGCAGTCATAATAGGCCTCCAGCATGTTTGCGGCGTAGGATTTCCCGAAACGCCTTGGACGGCTTACGCAGGATAAACGGTTTCTTTTGTCGATCGTTTTATTGATCACTGAGATAAGGCCGCTTTTATCAATATAGTCGTCGTTTCTGATTTCTTTGAAATTTCCGTTTCCCGGATTAATATAAAATCCCATGTCGTTACCTCATGTAAGAAACAGATGCGTTTTTCAGATAATTAAAGATAAAGTTCAAGGTGACATGCACCCCACCCTGTAATCCGATTACACCGCCATTATACCATAGCCATAGCTAAAAACACAGATGGATGGTTAATTAACTGCAACGTGGTGAATAAGGTGACGCATTCACAATTACGGGTATTCAGTATGGGAGAAAAATTTTTGCATGAAAAGTATTATATAAATTGATTTTGATGATAGACATAAAAACAACTTTTTAGTACAATAGGATATTATTACAATATTCTCTGAAAGGGGAGACCGGAATGTCAGTAACTGCTCTTGATTCATCCCAGGTAGATATACTTGGTGAAATAGCAAACATCAGTGTAGGAAATTCAGCCACGTCATTAAGCCTTATGGTAAGGCAGAAGGTTGAGATAACCACTCCCAGTGTTAAGGTAATAAACAGGAGTGAGGCTCTTGATGACTACGAAAAGACCTGTATTTTCGTACAGATCCACTATGTAAAGGGTCTTGACGGTAATAACGTCCTTATCCTAAAGGAGGACGACGTAAAGATACTTACGGATCTTATGATGGGAGGAGACGGCACAAACAAAGCTCCGGAGCTTACAGAGCTTCATCTGTCAGCTGTCAGTGAAGCCATGAATCAGATGATGGGTACTGCAGCCACATCACTTTCGTCCCTGCTGCTGGTTCCCACAGATATTTCCACCCCCGATGTCAATACCATCGACGTGGAGAGTGTAAAGATCTTTGAAAGAATGTTTGAAGGCAAACAGGACAAATTTGTGAAGGTATCCTTCAGAATGACTGTCGGAAATCTCATAGATTCCACTATGGTTCAGCTCTATCCCATGGATTTTGCAGTTGAAATGATAGAGAAATTCAAGGTAGCCGGAAAAACTGCCATAGATAATCTGTAAAATATACTTGACTTTATCGGCAACGGGTGATATCATCTTTGACGTTGTCGATAATATTTCGGGGTGTGGCTCAGTTTGGCTAGAGCGCTACCTTAGGGAGGTAGAGGCCGCAAGTTCGAATCTTGTCACTCCGATTAAAAGGGTATCCAGAGGATACCCTTTTTTAATCGGAGTGACAAGATTCGAACTCATGGCTTGTGAACCTCCCTCTTAGGGAGGTAGAGCAAAACCGTCCAGTGGACGGTTTTGAGCCGCGTTTAGCCTCGCTGAGCGAGGCTGCGGCCGGGCAAGTTCGAATCAATTACACTACAAACTTGCGGCTTTGAGTCCTCCCTCTTAGGGAGGTAGAGCAAAACCGTCCAGTTAGTTTTTGCTTATATATTGACATGTTCCGGTGATTTGGGTTATATTATATATAAATAAGTAGGCACAAGAGGTCTGCTGGAGCTGTGAAGTCATATAGAGGGCCGGCATTCTTTATATGATGGAGCCATGGGTGGGTTTGATAAACAACCACAGGCCGGATAGGGGAAACCTGAAAAGAAAATTATCCAAGAGTCCTGCGTAAGCAGGGCTCTTGTTTTTAGGAGAAAGCCGTGGAAATTGTTAGTGCCGTCAAAGAATACAGCAAACTGCTGGATATAGAATACAATCTCATCTTGGGCAGAATTGGAAAGTCCAAAGAGGTCAGAATAGTTTTTGATGAAACCTCGTGGTTCCATGTGGCAGGAATCCATTATCTTAAAGATATCGGTATAAACCACGATAAAGTCGCACTGAAGCCGTTCTATGAGGAGATTACCCTTGGCAGGATTACAGAGGAATATTTCAGGAAATCCAGATATTACAATAACATCGCTGACAGGGTTGCTCTTTTGCCAAGGCTTGGTGAGATAATCGAAGGAATAGACAATGTAAACACAGGGATATATGGGTTTTCAAGGAAAAATGCACCGTTCTATACCAAGATTGACGGCGATTATCTTGTATGTGATTTAAGTAAGACGGATAACCCTGTTAATCTGTTCCTTGTATTTGAAAGGAAGGATGACGGAACTTTGGTTCCCATATCTATTTTTCATCCCGAAATAAATGATAAGACAGGGAAGATGCTTGACTACACGGAAAAGCAGATGAGATATACCTTTCTAAAGAACACACGAAAAGAAATCAAGGAAGATAAATACACAGAAATATACCGTTATCCGAATTATAAGGAATAACATATTTGTTTATGGATAATAAAACGACAAAAAAAGACATATTAGCATTCTGGTCATAGTGGGCTTCTCCATATTGATCTCATTTGCGCTGGCTGCATTTCTGGGAGCTATTAGTACAACCTATCAAATTCTCAAGGAGAGAAGAGCAGAAAGCATTAAGCGTATGGAGAGTTTTCCACAGCTCATGGAAATTACTGTGGGAGATGCCGGGGAGTGGTACTTTGATTTTTGGAAAGAACACTATGATCAAATGCACTTTTTTTTACCCCAGAAGTCAGACGCTGATATTATTGAAAAATGGAGAGATGAGCACAATGAGGCTACAAGGAGGATCGTCCTGGAGAATAATCCTCCGTCTGTTGCTGAGCTTGAGGGGATGGATGAAGAGACCCGGATGGAATTTGCCGAGTCCGCATATAGTAGTATAAACAACTCTTTGCAGCTTTCTAAGAATATTTCAGATGTGATGAATATTACCATGTTTGAATATTTTGGCGACAGCAGCATCTTTATTTATGCTTCGAACCTGTTGGAGGATGATGCGCTTTCCAGGCTGGGAGATCAGGAAAAATTATCCCCGGAAAAAGACCGGGTGGTGTCGGAATATATGGAGAAGGGTGAATTTAAGACCAAAACATACATTCTGAAATCCCCGGAAAATGGAAGAAAGTATCTTTATGTGTTAGTTCCCATAGCAGAGAACGGGAAGCTTCTCTGTCTCATCGGGGGAGATTTCCCCTGGGCTGACTTTAGGGATTCTACCCTTGACGGCCTGTTACGATATGAGGCTAATGCTATCGTTTTCCGGATTGCGGCCATCCTTTTCCTTGTGATCCTCCTTTATCTGACCGTGGTGAAACCAATAAAGACCATGCAGTCTGAGATCCGGGAATATATGGGGTCAAAAAAGAGTGAAGACGTGGTCAAAGGCCTTCAGAACTTAAGCGGAAGGGGAGATGAGATCGGCGGGCTTGCAAGTGATATGACAGCCCTTTCACTGGAAATAGATGACTATTGTGAGAAGATCTCTTTATATGCGAAAAATAAAGCAACCATGGATGCCGAGCTCAATGTGGCCACAAAGATCCAGGCAGATGCCCTGCCTAAGGATTTTCCGGAGAGAAAGGAATTTGACCTTTACGCCAGTATGAATCTCGCCCTTGAGGTTGGAGGGGATTTCTATGATTTCTTTATGATAGACGACGACCACCTTGCGCTTGTCATCGCAGATGTATCGGATAAGGGCATACCGGCGGCTCTGTTTATGATGCTGACAAAGACTATCATAGAGGCGTTTTCAACCATGGATGGTTCTGTCATCCATCCGGCAGAGATTTTTAATAAGGTGAATGACCGCCTTAATCTTAATAATGAGGTTTGCATGTTTACTACCGCATGGATGGGCATACTTACGATCTCCACCGGAGAGATCAAAGCCGTGAATGCCGGACATGAATTTCCTGCTGTCCTAAGGAAGGAGGAAAATGAACAGCCGGCCTTTGAATTATATAGGGCGAAGCATTCCCTTCCGCTGGCACTGTATCCGGGTGTTGAATATACGGCCGAGGACCTGCGGCTTAAAAAGGGTGATGTATTGTTTGTCTATACCGACGGTGTGACGGAGGCAGGTTCTCCCACTGAGGAGCTTTTCGGCGAGGAAAGGCTGGTTTCGGCATTAA
>CAMJPM010000136.1 GCA_946407725.1 uncultured Lachnospiraceae bacterium | reverse complement strand
GAACCGTAAGGTTCTGAACTGTTATCAAAACTACAAAAGTTATGCTCTTGAAGAGTACTCTCCGGTTCTGGTATCTATCTTGATCCTGTCTCCCTGATTTACAAAGAGGGGAACAATAACCGTAGCGCCCGTCTCAACAGTAGCGGGCTTCGTGGCACCTGTAGCCGTATCGCCCTTGATTCCGGGTTCGGTCTCTGTAACCTCCAGCTCTACTGAAATAGGAGGATCCACCGCAAATACGGAACCGTTATAGGAGCTGACCTTGCATACCTCGTTTTCCTTAACGAACTTCATGGCGTCTCCCACCACATCCTTGCCAATAGCGATCTGCTCATAAGACTCAGGATCCATGAAATTGTAAAGATCACCGTCAGCATACAGATACTGCATGTCTTTTCTGTCCACCCTGGCTGAAGGGAATTTCTCTGTGGGTCTGAAAGTCTTTTCCACAACACCGCCGTTAATGATGTCCTTGATCTTTGTGCGGACAAAAGCGGCTCCCTTTCCGGGCTTCACGTGCTGAAACTCTATTATCTGATAAACGGTGCCCTCAATCTCCAGAGTAAGACCGTTCCTGAAATCACCTGCTGAAACCATCAAAAACCTCCCATAAAATTTTTAATCTGTGATATTCTGTATCTATTCAGAACCTTTTGGTTTCTGAATAGATACGCGCATTCGGTTCATAAGAGTCGTGCTGTGCACGAGGAACCGAATGCCAAAATGCCATATTTTTTCAGACGTCACTTGCGGTTCCGCAAGTGACCACCTAAATAGCTATCACATTCTACACTAACATAAAAAAAATTTCAATGATTTTTTAAAATGTCTGAAATTTTATCCATAGCCATAATATAACCATTAAGTCCCTCTCCGGAAATCATTCCCTCACATACGGGGGCAGTAACGGAAACCCTCCTGAATTCATCCCTTTTACTGATATCAGAGATATGCACCTCGATCTTCGGTATGGTGTGGTAGGAATCCAATGCGTCCCTTATGGCGTAGCTGTAGTGGGCGTAGGCCCCTGGATTGATTACTATCCCGTCAGTGCCGTCAAAATATGCGGTCTGTATCCTGTCGATGATCTCACCCTCGTGGTTTGACTGAAAACAGCTTAAGGAAATATCCTTCTTTAAGGCGTATTCATGAAGCATGGAAAGCAGGCCGTTATAATCCGTGCTCCCGTATGTTTCCCTGTCCCTGATGCCGAGAAAATTGAGGTTCGGCCCGTTGATCAGTAATATCCTCATATTAGTTTAATGGTTTCCTCCTGTTATTGTAGATCTGCTTTAATTCATTGACCACCTGATACATCTCCAGGCCGTCCGTTTCTATCACATAATGGGCCGCAGAGATATAGCTGTCCTCCCTTTCACTTAAAAGGGCGTCAACTATGTTATCCAGGTCTCCTCCCTTAAGCATGGGCCGCTTATCCTTCCCTCTCCTCAGCCTTTCCTTCAGGCTTTCGGCAGATGCCTTTATATAGACCACTGAGCCGCACATTCTCATGAGTTCCCTGTTCTTTTCCCTGACAGGCATACCTCCCCCCACGGAGATCACCCCGTCCTTAAACCGTCCTGATGCGGAAAGCTCCTCTAAAAGTCCTGTTTCAGCATTCCTGAAATATTCTTCCCCCTTTTCCTTAAATATCTCATTGATGCTGCATCCCTCGATCCGCTCTATTTCTTCATCCGTATCGAGAAATGGGAGAAGAAACTCCTTTGAAAGGATACGCCCGTAGGTGCTCTTCCCGCTGCCCATAAAACCTTCAAGAATTATTCTTCCCATCGCCTCCGTACACCTTTTCGTATAGCTTTTTCCTTGCTGTTTCCACCCCACTGTCACTCACCCTGACACCGTGGAAACGGTAAAAGGCTTCTACTGCCTGATAGAGCAGCATTTTCAGCCCGTTTTCCGCCTTTCCCCCGCAGGCTCTGACTTTTTTCATAAATGCGGTCTCCTCAGGATTATAGATAACATCAACGGCATAGCTTATCTTTTCAAAAAACTCCTTATCCTCTATGGGAGAATCCGAATTCCCCGGAAACAGCCCGACACTTGTACACTGGGCACAGAAATACCCGCTTCCCGGGATCTCCTTAAAAGCATTCAAGGGAAGTATCACATTTCTCTCATCCTGTCCGAATTTTTGGACAGCCTTGTCAACGGAGCGGTTAAGTATATAGACCCCGGCGGCACCCAGCTCATAGAGTCCCTGAAGCACGGCATTCGCAGCACCTCCGGCTCCAATCATTATGACCTTTTTACCGGTTATATCAAAGCCCGACTCTTCTGTCTGCCTCATAAAGCCGTAAATATCCGTATTATATCCGGCATAGCCCTGTTCCGTGAGAACCAGGGTGTTTACTGCCCCTATCCTTTCAGCTAACGGGTCTACATAGCATAAATAAGGTATCACGTCCGTCTTATGTGGAACCGTGATATTAAATCCTTTGATCCCCAGGGAAAAAGCTCCCTTAAGGGCGGTTCCAGCCTCACCTTTTTTCAGACGGAAAGCAGTGTAGATATTGTTTACTCCCTCGGTCTCCGAAAAGGAATTCTGAATAAGAGGGGAATGGCTGTGCTCCACGGGATCCCCGAGAAGGGCACAAACTGTTGTCTTTGCATCGGTCATCATGATATCCGCTTCTTCCTCCTGTCTCTATGGTAAAAGAACAGCACAATTCTTTCCAGTATCCTTTTTAACACTATCTGGATCTCTTCCCTGTCGTCTATCCTCTGAACCAGAATTGTCCTGATTCCGGCCCGTTTTGCGCCCCAGACATCGGTAAAGAGCTGGTCACCGATAAACACCGTATTTTTCCGGTCTGTGCCCATTCTCTCCATGGAACGTATATAGCCGGTTCTGCCGGGCTTTCCCCCTTTATAGATATAGTCGGTGTATTTCACGCCCTCCGCAAAGGAGCTCACCCGCTTCTCCTTATTATTGGAGAGGAGCATGCACTTAAAGCCGATAAAGTGGAGCCTCTTAAACAGAGCTACCGACCTCTCATCGGGAGGGGCTCCGTGGGGAACCAGGGTATTATCTATATCAAAGATAAGCCCCCTGACCCCTTTTTTATAAAGCTCCTCAAAATCAATATCATAAGTGGAAACAATGTGATGATCGGGATAGAAAGTATCAAAAAGCATAAACAAATGTTTCGTAAAAAAAGTGCCGCTACTGCAGCACTTTCTTTAATTCCTCCATAAATGAATTAATATCCTTAAATTCCCTGTATACGGAAGCAAAGCGGACATAAGCCACTGCTTCCAGATCCTTAAGCTTTTTCATCACCAGTTCCCCGATGACTGAAGAGGGTATCTCCCTCTCTCCTATATTGAAGACCTCTGTCTCGACCTCGTCCACCAGACTCGTGATCTTCTCTGCCGGAATGGGTCTCTTATGACAGGCTAACAGCACCCCGTGCTCAATTTTGGTCCTGTCATAGGTCTCCCTGTTATTATCCTTTTTGATTATCATAAGGGGAATGGTCTCCACCTTCTCATAGGTGGTGAAACGCTTCCCGCATTCGTCACAGATACGCCTGCGTCTGATGGAATTATTTTCGTCTGCAGGTCTGGAATCTATGACCCTGGTGTTGTCATGAGAACAAAACGGACACTTCATAAGCTGTCAATGCCGCTCCTTTACTTCTTCTTCGATCTGTTCAGGAAATCCGGAACATCATACGACTTCCTGCTGCCTCCGAGATTAAGCCCTCCGGGTCTGGAAAGGGTGTCAAAATTCTGCTGCGGTACAGTCGTACTCCTCTGGGAAGGCATTGTGAAACCTCCCGGATTCTGTATTGGCGTACGGTTTATTGTATTATTCAGGTTTGGAACCGTTCTGGTTACGCCGTTGGTTATGGGATTATTGTATACAGGCTGGCTCACCTTGGGCTGCGGAGCCGGCTGTGCAGAAGGATCCTTCATACCCGTAGCAATAACCGTTACCTGAAGAAGATCTCCCTTGGACTCATCATCAAAGATACCGTAGATAACGTTTACATCCTCTCCAGTAAGCTCCTGGATATAATCTCCCACAACTTCCGTATCCTTCATCTTTATATGACCGGAAATATTGAGAACCACATCTGTAGCTCCCCTGATGGTGGTCTCGAGAAGCGGACTCTCAACAGCCTGCTGAACGGCCTTCTTCGCCCTCTCTTCTCCGTCTGCCGCACCTATTCCTATATGGGCCACGCCCTTATCCTTCATGGTAGTCTGGAGATCCGCAAAATCGAGGTTAATCTGTCCGGCATTTACGATAAGATCCGTAATGCCCTGTACTGCCTGCTGCAGAACCTCATCTGCTTTCTTCATGCCCTCTTTGAAATCCAGCTCATCATTATTGGGAAGGCTGCGGAGCTTCTCATTGGGAATGACTATCATGGTATCAACACCTTCAGCCATCCTCTCAATGCCTCCCAGGGCATTCTCCATCCTCTTCTTTCCTTCAAACTTAAAGGGTTTTGTAACAACTCCTACTGTAAGGATTCCCATATCCTTTGCGATCTTTGCTATAACAGGTGCAGCTCCGGTGCCGGTACCGCCGCCCATTCCGCAGGTCACGAAGACCATATCAACTTCCCTCAGGGCTTCCGCAATCTCATCCTGGGAATCCTCAGCAGCCTTCTGCCCCTTGGCAGGGATAGCGCCTGCTCCCAGCCCGTCCTTACCTATCTGAAGAATCTTGGGCGATTTGCTTAACTGCAGAGCCTGGGAATCAGTATTGACAGCAAGAAAATCTACTCCCCCGATCTTCTCGTCTATCATCCTGTTAACTGCATTGTTGCCTGCTCCCCCTACACCAATAACAAGCAGCCTGCATACGGTTGTTTTACCGTTATTTTTAATCTCAACCACGGATAACTCCTCCTTACCCTCATTTATACTTCTTTACGCAAACCCTGTCAAAAACACACACAAAACACAAGCCCCTGGAAAACTGAAGCTCTCCGTGACAGCATCTTGCGTCTGCGAGTATAATACAGATACAAAATATATAATATAGTGATTTTAAACATAAATCAATAACAAATTTTGACGAAAGAAAAGAAAGCGGTTGTTACGAATTGCTCTGAATGTCGGAGATGCCTTTAATAATGCTGTTTGTAACTGTTCAGACCAGTCACTTGCGGAACCGCAAGTGGAAAGATGTCCAATGGACATTTCACCTTTCGGCTCTTCGCGCGCAGCACGACTCTAATGTGCCGAATATGCGTATCAATTCAGAATCCGGAGGGTTCTGAATTGATAACGCTGTTTGTGATTTCAGTCACTTTCAAATGTAACATAGTCGTCATCGGAGTCCTCACTGAAGTTTTCCAGATGGAGGCTGCCCTTTTTGCCGTAGAGATTCGGTGCTATGCTCTTTAATCTCATCATTTTCTCGTCTATATAGGACATATCCCCCAGTAAAGCCCTGACTTCTCCTATATAGAGGGTTATGCTGCCGTCGGAGCCGAAATAGATGCCGTCGGTATCAATTCCGTCCTTGGTAAG
>CAMJPM010000135.1 GCA_946407725.1 uncultured Lachnospiraceae bacterium | reverse complement strand
GAATAGTTGAATAGTGATTAATGGCTCGGGATTAAACCCGAGCCGCTTTATTTAGACAATATGAAGTGACCTCCAGTTTGTAGATTCGTGGATTTACCTGTAATCTATAGATTGGGAAAAATCAAGGTAACAGGGATTACCACATACAAAAGGAGGTCACAATGAATACTATAGTTTATGTTGGGATGGATGTCCATAAGGAGAGCTACACTCTTTGCTGCTATTGCTATGATACCGACAAGGTTGAGTACAGCTATTAATTAGGCACTTAAAAAGACTGGGGAAATAGTTTTATGAACGAAAGATTATGTATATGTAAATCATGTGGGAAGTCTTTTGCTATTTCTGATAATAGATCAATATGTCCAATTGATAACGGAGAACTTGTTGATATTAGTATCTCTGTTAATATATGGACAAAAATGTCTGAGAGAAACAACGAATTAGGGATAGCATAACAAGAAGGTCAAATTATGGACATAAGTCTTTTTCGAAAAAACTGGTAAAAAAGGATTTTTTTTTAACGTTTATTGAAAACAGGGCTGATTTGGCCTAAAATAATATATAATTGATAGGAAACGGCCTGTGGGATAATTCATCCACCAGGTTCTGACAAGAAAGGAGAGAAGTAAAATTGAAGGAAAACAAAAAAAGGAAAAGAAAACTTGTTCTTCACATTATCACTATTTCGGTTATCGCCTGCACGGTGATCGCTTTGCTTCTTACTGCCGTGTCATCAATGGAGCTTTCCTCAACCTATGAAAACCTCGTGGAGGAAACCCTGAGGACGGCGTCCATACAGATGGCGGATGAAATAGAAAGGATGTATGAGGGCGAATGGAACCTCGATGAGGACGATGTCCTCTGGAAGGGCGACACCGCTTTCAAGGGACAGTTCACCGGTGCCTTAAAGTCAAGAACCGGTCTTGACTATGCCATCTTTTATGACAATATCAGGGCAATCACCACGGTTGCCGGCTCCCCGGTCGGAAGGAAGAACGCAGATACAACCGCCCCGGAGGATATATATAATACGGTTGTCAGGAACAGGCAGACATATTACCGGCCAAATTACATAGTGGCCGGGGAACAGTACTCCGGGGTCTACGCTCCGGTTCTCGCCGATGACGGATCTGTCGGGGGAATGACGGTTGCCTTCCGGAAAACCTCCGATATCAATGCGGCGATACGAAGGATCGTGATCATGATGATCCTGCTTGCCCTTGCCTGCGTTGCGGTCGTCATTATAATCGGAGTTTTCCTTTACAGAGGCAGTGCCCATGCCATGAAGGTCATTGTTGATTCACTGGTATGCATGGCTTCCGGAGACCTGAGGGTACAGTTTACCGAAGATGCCCTGAACCGGCCGGATGAGCTGGGAACTATCGCAGAAAGCGCCAAAACCCTGAATGAAGAGCTGGTACAGGTCATCAGCTCCGCGAAAGACCTTGCCGCTGATGTGACGAAAGCCGGAAGTGAGCTTTCCTCTTCGGCATCCTCGGCGTCTGAAGCCTCAAGCCAGGTTACCACCGCCATAGATGAGATCTCCAAGGGCGCCGTGGGGCAGGCTGAAAGCGTACAGACCTCCGCAAATAATACTTCAGACATCGGCACCGACATCGAAGGCATCACCGATAATGTGAACGAGCTCGGAAACTATGCGGACGATATGAAGGCGGCCTGTACGAGGGCCATGGGTGCGCTGGATGCGCTTCTTGCCCAGAACGAAAGCACGGTCGAAAGCATGAAGGTCATTGACGCACAGATACGCTCCACCAATGAGGCCGCAAAGAACATTGCGGAGGCTTCAGACCTGATCACGGGCATTTCCTCACAGACAAACCTGCTGGCGCTTAACGCCTCCATTGAAGCAGCGAGGGCTGGAGATGCCGGAAGGGGTTTTGCTGTAGTTGCGACAGAAATTGGATCTCTTGCCACCCAGTCCCAGGATGCCACGGTTAAGATCAATGATATTGTTTCCAGGCTGATAGCCGAGTCTGACAAGACGGTACGGACCGTAATGGATCTTAATAAGGCGTTTGAGAGGCAGACTGAGCAGATAGAGTCTACAAAGAATGACATGAACAACATGCAGTCGGGTGTAGTCAGCGTAACGGACAGCTCAGCGCATATCACAGGCAGGATCAATACCCTGAACGAAGCGAAAAACAGTCTTATCAGCATCATATCGGATCTGTCGGCTATTTCCGAGGAAAATGCGGCCTCCACAGAGGAAACCAATGCTTCCATGGAGGAGCTTAATGCCACCTTTGAGGTGATCAGCCATGCTGCCGGAGAGCTGCAGGAGCTGGCTCATAAGCTTAATGAAGAAGTAAGCTTCTTTACCGTATAACAGCATCACAGACGAAAGCCCCGTATATCGCTTTCAGACCGGCGGGCGGGGCTTCTTTTTTCTTTTACGCCATATCTGGAGGCATTATGGGACAATCAATCTCAGCTATATGGAGATATTGATTACTTTGTTAAATCTGATTACAGTCTTAAGGAAACATTGAATAAGGCAAAAGCAGATGTTAAAAGGAAAAATTGTCGTCAAAAAGATTGGCTTAATGAGCTTATCGGTATTGACAAGGAAACGCCTGAAGCAGTATCTCACAGCTTTGACGCTCTAGAGAAATACCCATATTGCAGGATTCCGTTAGGAACATTTGATAAAGGAGCCATCTCAAAGGAAGAACGGACTCAAGGGTATGAATTCATTTGGTGCAAGGGATTCTCAAAAGAATACATTACCAGTATGAATGAGGATTTCAATCTGGATGTACTGTGCTCAGGATTGTAGATCGGGGCAGTTTGTACAAAGGTAAAAAATGGAATGGATGAAAAATGTAAATACAAAGAGAATACAAAATTATATTTTTCTGGAATAAGAATATTATGAATTTATTGTGTATTTAGTGGACAGAGGGCAAAGGATATCTTATTTTATATATGAAAGAAAAGGTAAAAAATTACTATTATGAAATATATAAATTATATTGTACCTGCAGTGCGGGGTACAAATTTGAGGCTTGATGAATTGACATTATCAGTATTTACAAGGCTTTGATGGGATTTTGATATTGCCAGTATAAAGAAAATACAGATTTATATATATTATTTTTGGCCCGTTTTTGTAGATGACGGGCCTTTTTTTGCGTTTTTCTGTATTTTTATGAGGGTCATTTGTGGCGATTAAGCCACGCGACCGATGTAATACAAAGAGTAATACAAAAAACAGTAATACATAAAATAACAAATAAACACGCAGGATAACATGCCCGTAACATTGTTATATAGGGAGAAATGCTGATTATCAAGGCGATATTCGAGAAAAATAACAGAGATAACAAAGATTGCGTTTTGCGGCCTCCGGCGGTCGGTGGTGCGCTGTCCAGCGGTCGCGGTGCGGTTATGGAACGGTCGGCCGGCGGTGACCATCGGCCGACCATTGCATATGTTTACTTATCTTCCTTCAGATTTATCATCACAGTGTAATGCTTTGTAGCCCGTTTCATTATCGCATCAGCTGCAATCTCATCATTCAGTATCTGAGCCTTCCAGTCGTTAGGTAGCCTCTGTGAGCAGATAATCGTGCTTTTTGTTGCTTCCTGCCTCTTGTTTAATATCTCATGGATGGCTTTGATCTCATCCTCCTCGGTAAAGGAATGGAGGAGAAAATCATCCAGAATGAGCAGTTCTATGCTGCACAGGTGTTTCTTCCGGCTTCCGAACTTTTTCTTGTCGGTTTTTTTGAGGAGCATGAGGGTATCCATCAAGTCCTCCGTACAGAAGTATTCAACCCTGTAGTGTGAGCAGGCGCTTAGGCCTATAGCTTTTGCCAGGTATGTCTTTCCGCTGTTTGAGGCTCCCAGGATACAGACATTCATCCCGTTCTCGATAAATTTCAGCGACGAAAGGTGTTTTATTGTACCTTCCGGTGCATAGGTCCGTTCAGCAGTATCAACACAGTTAGAAAGATCCTGGGGGCATCCTTTGAGGTGTCCGAGCTGCAGCCTCGTAGCCAGCCGTTTGTTAGACCTGTAGATGTACTCCGAATCGACAATCTTACGGATAAGTTCTACACGGTCAAGCTTAATGAAATCCGGCGAATTATACTGGGTGTCCAGTTCTTCTGCCATTTTTTTGAGCCCGATCTCCCGGAGTTCGTCAATAATGGCATTCATAGACTGAATTTCACTTACCATTATTCATCACCCCCTTTTTCAAGAAGATCCCTGCTTTTAGAAAGGAGCGTGCTTAAATCCGATGCTTTGGCCGGTCTTGTGATGCCGCCTTTTTTAGGCTCTGTGTTCTTTATCTCCGCCTTACTACAAGGCTCCACCTTGAGTTCCTCTGCCACATGGGCGACTGTATTCTTTATATAAGAATAATAAGGGCGGTTTGCCTTCATAGCCCGCGTGCAGCATTCTTCAAGGACTGCACCGTTGTAGCGGTCCTTATACTGGAGAATCCCTACACAGGTGCGGTACGTCTGCACCTCAAGAACCTTGCTTGAAAGGACGGTCTTTATAAGAGCCACGGTATTCGGTCCAATCCCCATCGCCTTCTCGATAAAGTATGGCCCACTCCAAGCACGCATTGTCCTGTAATTCCGCGGAAGATGCTCGGTGTTTGTCACATGCTGGCCTTTGGATGTGGCTCTTGGGTGTTCGCAGATAAGGTCACCAAAAGTGTTGTAAATCCTGACTTTCAAAGTCGTGGCCCGGATCAGAACTTTTTTGTGTAAATAGGCTTTATCTACGCTATAATAAGCATTATCAAAGCGCACGTGGAAATCGCTTGATACCTTTGCTTCTTTCCTCTCCGTGTACTCGTAATGCACGGGAGGAAGGGGCATAAGGTCCTGCTTTTCCTCCTCCCAGTAATAATTCCTGGTGTGCTCTTTATTCTTGAAAGGCTGGTCGTTCAGCTTTTCAAGTTCTTCCCAGAGATCCTCATTGAATTCCCTCAGACTGAAATACTGTCTCTCTTCCAAAACATGGAAAAGACCCTTTTCCAGAATGCCTACAGCTCCTTCTACATGGCTCTTGAAACGGGGTTTCTTCACCTTGGCCGGAAGTATGGCAGTCCCGTAATGCTCTGCCCATTCAACATAGTCTTTGTTAAGCTCCGGCTCTATCCAGTCCTTGTTGACGATTACAGCTTGCTTACAATTATCCGGGGTGACAATAGCCGGAACACCGCCGAAGTAATCCAGCGCATGATTGTTGACCTCGATCCACTGGGGCTCTTTTGTAGAGATCATGCCTTCTGCATATGTACGGTTGCTGTATGGCAGAATGGCCACAAACACAACAATCGTAAGCACCTCTCCGGTAAGCCTGTCTGTCATTTCAAAGGTGTTACCGGCAAAATCTACTTCCATTGACTGCCCGCTATATACCGGCATTGTGAATGCCATGTCATTCTGCTCACACCATTTTGAAAACAGTGTGCAGTACTGCCTGTATGAGTATGCCTTAAGTCCGGAATTCTCGCACTCACGATCATACTTTCCCCAAAGATATACCAGCGTCATGTTCTTCCGTGTGGTCATTTCTTTATGGATCTGGGCAAAATCCGGGAGCCGATAGCTCTCATCCCTTGCATGGGAAGCTGTAGCAGAGGGATAGACAAGTGCTTCTATACCCTCGTTTGTGATACCTGGCGGGAGCGGATATGAAATACCCTTTGCCTGTTCAAAAGCCTTAAGGAATGATATTGTCAATATTACTTTACACTTTTCTTACACAAAATTTCCTAAGCAAC
>CAMJPM010000134.1 GCA_946407725.1 uncultured Lachnospiraceae bacterium | reverse complement strand
CCGCGGAACGCGGGATTTCCGAACGCATTTTCCGATTTTGCGTTCGGAAACCTATGATTTGTAGAGGAGTATAACATTGTCGGGGAAAGATTATGATTGTCTGAAAATTGAAAACCAGCTCTGTTTTCCGCTGTATGCCTGTTCAAAGGAGATTGTAAGGCGTTACAAGCCTTTTCTTGATGAACTGGATCTTACATACACGCAGTACATCACAATGATGATACTGTGGGAAGATAAGCAGAGCAACGTAAAGGAACTGGGGAAAAAGCTGTTTCTGGATTCCGGAACCCTGACGCCCCTGTTAAAAAAGCTTGAGGCCAAAGGGTATATAGAGAGGAAAAGATCCAAGACTGATGAGAGAAATCTCATCGTAAGCATTACCCCTGAAGGGATGGATCTCAGGGATCGGGCCAGATCCGTGCCCTCAAAGATGGGGAAGTGTGTGTGCCTTTCTCCGGGTGAATCAAAGACGTTATATGATCTGTTGTATAAGGTGCTTGATAATCTGGATAATGGCAAGGAGATCTGACGGATGGTAAGTATCGCACTTTGTGATGATGAGCAGAGGTGTATCGATCAATGCATGGAGCTTATCAATGAATACAGGGAAGCCCATCCCGAGGTGGAAGCGGAAACCCACTGTTTCAGGACTTCGGGGGAGCTTCTTGCCGCAAGAGAGAAGAGGTCTTTTGATGCGTATATCCTGGATATCTATATAGACAGGATGAGCGGCGTGGATCTTGCCAACGAGATAAGAAATGATAACGATGAAGCAAGCATAATATTCCTTACCACCTCCGCTGTACATTACAGGGAGGCTTTCAGGGTGCAGGCTGCCCACTATCTGGAAAAACCTGTGGACAGAAATGAGTTTTTCGAGGCTCTGGACAGGATCTTTGATGATGAAACGGAGAAATACTATGCCGTCAAGGATATGGGGGTCATCACAAAGATCAGGATCAGGGATATTCTTTATATTACGAGCGAGGATCACTACAAGTCCATCGTAACCCCTGAAAAATCATTTTTTGTAAGGGGTACCATGAAGGATATCGTAAAGGGGATAAATGAAGAGAGCTTTTATGTTCTGAATAATAAAGTGATAATCAACTTAAAGAGGGTGAAGAAGATAAGCTCTGCGGAAATAGAAATGGAGGACGGTCAGATTTTTCCTGTGCCAAGGGGGAGTTACAGGACGATTAGCTCGTTATTCCTGAAATATTCTTTTGAATGAGGAGAAAATGCTGATGCCGGAATATGACAAAGACGGTTTCCTCATAGTAAGTGAGACATACAGCTGCGAACACTTTGAACCGGTACCCGGACGTCTTTTCTGTATGAAGGAATGCTGGTACTGCAAGTGGTCGGATTTCCATAAAAACCTGAAGAGTGGTAATAACGACAGCAGTATCTGCAGATATGAACGACATGAATAAGGAACCTGAAGATTTTTTTGAGAAAATAATCAGCGTAAAGCTTTCTGATGACGGCAGTGCCGTAAATATCATCGATCAGACGCTGCTCCCAATTGAGATAAAAAGGATCGATCTCAGGACAAAGGAAGAACTGTGGGATGCCATTAAACGGCTTAAGGTGAGGGGAGCTCCGGCCATCGGTGTGGCAGCGGCTCTTGGCATGGCTGTTTTTTCCCAGGGGATAACGGCTGCGGATAAGGAAGGCTTCTGCAGGGAATATAAGGCGATATCCGATTATATTGCCACGTCCAGACCCACGGCGGTAAATCTTTTCTGGGCACTTAACCGGATGGAGCAAAGGCTTTCTGAAATTAAGGAGCAGAGTAAAGAAGATATCGTCAGGGGACTTTACAGAGAAGCTGAAGATATCAGGAATGAAGATATCGGGATCAGCAGGAACATTGGGGAGACCGGGTTTCTGCTCTTAAAGGAAATCCGGGAGAGGACAGGGCATTCCCCGCGAATACTGACCCATTGCAATGCCGGTACCCTTGCCACTGCAAAGTACGGAACTGCCACCGCCCCCATGTATATGGCCCTGGAGCACGGCTGGAAGGGCAGCGGCATGAAGGTGTACTGTGATGAGACCAGACCGCTTTTGCAGGGAGCGAGGCTTACGGCCTTTGAACTCAGTGAAGCCGGGATTGATACCACCCTGCAATGCGACAACATGGTTTCCGCATTGATGGCATCAGGAAAGATAGATATAGTTTTTGTAGGCTGTGACAGGGTGGCCGCAAACGGGGATACTGCAAACAAGATCGGAACCAGCGGGGTGGCAATCCTCGCAAAGCACTATAACATTCCTTTTTATGTATGTGCACCCTCCTCAACCATAGATAAAGGTACAAAAAGCGGTGAGGATATACCCATAGAAATGCGCAGTCCCGGTGAAGTCAGCGAAATGTGGTACAGTAAGAGGATGGCACCTGAAAATATATCGGTTTTTAACCCCGCCTTTGATGTTACGGATCATGAGCTTATAACCGGATTTATTACTGAAAGCGGCATCGTTTCACCGCCTTTCAAATTTTAAGAGGTTTAATAAAGTATGGGATATAAAGAGAAATACGATCAGTGGAAAGAGTTTTTTATAGCTGATTTCAAACCTAATCTTACGGAAAACGTTCTGGAGGAGCCTATAGAGAATCCCCTCACCCATAATACCGAGTTTGTGAAATTCAGTCTGATGAAGGCCTTTGATATAGGTTATATTTCCGAATATTTGTCTGACAGGGTCAGGACTGCCGTAATGAAGGCCAATTTTACAGGGGAATCTCCGGCGGCTCTTCTCCATGATGTGGTGATACAGGAGATAGAGCTGGGGGATAAGACTATAATAGGCATGGTGTTCGGGAAGAACGCCCCCATGAATGCGGGATCGGAAAAAGCTCCCGATACCTGGTGGGCTGAAGAAGGGATAAAATGAGCCTCATCGTGTAACCTTTCAGAAGGTGCGGTGTGGGGGCTGAATAGTTACCTCATCGTTTACTATATAAGGATAATGGTGTAAAATAAAAGAGTTATGGAAAACAGAGAAAATACGCAGAGAAACTTTATTGAGAGAGAGATCGACAAGGACTTAAGGGAAGGCAGATATAAGGAGGTTCATACCCGCTTTCCTCCGGAGCCAAACGGCTATCTCCATATAGGCCATGCCAAGTCCATCATTCTCAATTCGGGCATAGCGAAGCAGTACGGAGGTCTGTTTAATCTCCGTTTTGATGACACAAATCCCACAAAGGAAAAGTATGAATTTGTGGAATCCATTAAGGAGGATGTGAAATGGCTGGAGGCTGACTACGGCGACAGGCTGTTTTTCGCGTCATCCTATTTCGATAAGATGTATGAATATGCGCTGCTTCTGATAAAAAAGGGAAGCGCCTATGTATCTGAACTTTCGGCAGATGAGATCAGGGAATACAGGGGAACCCTTACCGAACCCGGAAGAGATGATCCCATGAGAAACAGGAGCATCGAAGAAAATCTCCGGCTCTTTGAGGCCATGAAGAACGGCGAATTTGAGGACGGAAAGTATGTGTTAAGGGGAAAGATAGATATGTCAAGCCCCAATATTAACATGCGGGATCCGGTGCTCTACAGGATCGCCCATATACCCCATCACAATACCGGGGATAAGTGGTGTATTTATCCGATGTACGATTTTGCCCACCCGCTGGAGGATGCCATAGAGGGTATAACCCATTCCCTGTGCACCCTGGAATTTGAAGACCACAGACCGCTTTATGACTGGGTGATAAGGGAATGTGAGATCGAATATCCCCCCAGACAGATAGAGTTCGCAAAGCTCTATCTGAACAATGTGGTAACGGGAAAGAGATATATAAAAAAGCTGGTGGAAGACGGTATAGTGGACGGATGGGATGATCCCAGGCTGGTATCCATTGCCGGCTTAAGGCGGAGGGGATATACACCCTCATCCTTAAGGATGTTTGTGGAGTTAAGCGGTATCAGCAAATCCCAGGCTACCTCCGAAATGGGACTTCTGGAGTATTGCATAAGAGAGGACTTAAAGCCGAAGGTTAAGAGACTGATGGCAGTTCTGCATCCGCTTAAGCTGATAATTGACAACTATCCCGAGGGACAGACAGAGGAGCTTAAGGCTGTCAACAACCCGGACAATGAAGAACTGGGAGAGAGAACCGTCACCTTTTCAAGGGAACTCTGGATAGAAAGAGAGGACTTCATGGAAGAGCCGGTAAAGAAATATTTCCGTCTTTTCCCGGGGAATGAAGTCCGTCTGATGAATGCATATTTCGTAAAATGTACCGGCTGTGACAAAGATGAAAACGGGGTGGTTACTGCGGTTCACTGTACATACGATCCCCTTACGAAACAGGGGACGGATATGGAGATAACACGTAAGGTCAAGGGAACCATACACTGGGTAAATGCCCTTGACTGTGCAGGGGCGAAGATCCGTCTTTATGAGAACATTGTTGACGAGGAAAAGGGGGTTTATGACGAAGAGGGGAACATCAACCTCAATCCCTCTTCTCTGGAGATATGTTCGGGCTATGTGGAAAAGGAGTTAGCCGGAGCGGAGGCCTATGACAGCTTCCAGTTCGTGCGAAACGGATTTTTCTGCACGGATCCTAAGGATTCAGAATCTGGAAAACCGGTATTTAACCGTATAGTGTCATTAAAAAGTTCTTTTAAAGTAACTGTTTAGAACAGTCACTTGCGGAACCGCAAGTGACGTCTGAAAGCCTTGGCATTTTGGCATTCGGCTCCTCGTGCGTAGCACGACTCTAATGAGCCGAATGCGCTTATCTGTTCAGAAACCGAAGGGTTCTGAATAGATAAGTTCTTTTAAAGTAACTGTTTAGAAACGGGTATCAGAGGAGGTAACACAATGGGGCTTTTTTCCGGAATGGGGAAATTTGGATTAAAGGATATCGATGAAAAGGATATCTTTGCCGAAAAGGAAGAAAAAAAGGCTGAGGAGCAAAACAATAAGAAAAAAGAGGTGCTGGAATCCGATTTTCTGATCGACAGGACTTATGTTTGTCCCGTATGTGACGAGAGCTTTAAGAGCAAAACGGTTAAAAGCCGCAGCGTAAGGCTTTTAGGGTCGGATGTGGATTTAAGGCCTAAATACCAGCAGCTGGACTGCCTTAAGTATGATGTGGTGGTGTGTCCCAGCTGCGGATATGCATCCCTTGCCAGAACCTTTAAGAATATCTACGATTCCCAGAAAAAGCTGGTGAGTGAGAATATTTCCCAGGGCTTCCGATACAACGAACCGGAGGGGATCTATACCTATGACGAAGCTATAGAACGCTATCAGATCGCTTTCGCCAATGCCATGGCAATAAGGCAGATCGATTCCGAAAAAGCCTATCTCTGTCTCAGAATGGGCTGGACCATAAGAGGAAAGAGGGAATCCTTAAATCAGAAGGATCCACATTATCAGGAGGATGTGAAGGCCTGCATAGATGATGAAAATGAGGCTCTTAAAATAGCTTTGGACGGATTTCTCGCCGCCAGGACAAAGGAGAGTGCACCATATGCGGGAATGGACCAGTCTACCCTTGATTATCTCATTGCCGTACTGAGCGCGAAATTCGGGAAGATTGATGTGGCTGCCAAGCTGCTTTCCTCCCTTATCTCATCCATGACCATAAATCCAAGGATCAAGGAGAGGGCCAGAGATGTGAAGGACATGATAATGTCCGGGGAAAAGATCTTATAATGCAAGGATAATTGAGATAAATAAAACAAACGAAAGCCCGGCTTATAGCCGGGCTTTTTATCAGAAATGCTCTTTAATCGTATCTATTCAGAACCCTCCGGCTTCTGAATAGATACGCACATTCGGCTCATTAGGGTCGTGCTACGCACGAGGAGCCGAAAGGTGAAATGTCCGGTGCAAAACATGCCGG
>CAMJPM010000133.1 GCA_946407725.1 uncultured Lachnospiraceae bacterium | reverse complement strand
AAAAATTGATTAATTTGGGATTTTCTCTTGACAAAGGTCACTTCATAACAGTTTTGACAAACGTTTATGAAAACCAATCCGGTTGCCTTTCCTGATGTTCCCAGATATTCTCAGCTATAGACACAATTTCTTCCTCCGTATATTCTTTAATGCAAGGGTATTCCATGATAAACCGCCCCATATCTTCAAGTTTGATTACATTCAGGTTAATATCTTCTGCTCCCGCTATCAAACCATCGTCATTTTCTATACAACAGATACTGGCAATGGAAATATCTTCCGGAAGGAATGATCTCAAAAGCTGTTCCCGCTGTCTGAACCATTTTCTCGGATTATTGGCTCCTTTTTTCTTTCCCTCTTCTTCCCAAAACCACTGATTCTTATCTATTATCTTCAAATTGCCGTCCCCAGCCTGGACCTTGATGATAAATATGCCATTCCTTGCGATAATGATGTGTTCAAAGTCAAACAGTTCATCTTTAAAAGCTTCATTCTTTATCCTGATTTTATTCTGACCTCCAAGCCCCGGATACCCTCTATATCTTATACAACTCCTAAACCAGGCTTTATCTGCGTTCTCCCATAATTCATAACCAACCGCCTTCTCTGAATTATTGTCATATTTGTCAAGTATATCCTGCACTTCTGATAACACACTCATAAGATCATTTACCACACATCTGTCATATCTCCCCAATATCCATAAGGAACTCCATAAACTGCATGATTCCCTGAGCTTCCTGCGAGCAGTATCAGACATATTCCGTATGTTATCCGTACTTAACAGATGATAGAACTCAAGATCCAATACATTCCTGTGATCAAATTGTAATGAATATTTATAATCATCATCTTCCCCAAAAGACGGAATAACCATGGATAATGCGTCATATACCCACTCTATTGGATATGGAGAGTAGTACCGCGGATAATACTCTCCGTATATTTTGTATTCATCCAGATTCTTTAGCAAATCCCGATCATTGCACAGGAAAGCCTGCGTCCCGTCAATATACTCTATTAAAAGCATCGGTGTCTTTCTCTGGGGAAAAGTCAGGACAACCCCCATGTCTATAACAAAATCCGGCATAATATATTTTATTGCTATAACACTCTGATTCTTTATAGGTTCCAGATCAAGATACCGGTCAATATGCTTTATGGGATTTTCATCCATATTATCCTCGTTTCTGGCGCAATACCTTTCATACCAGTTTCTCTCCCATCTTCCGTTTAGCATCTTTTCATAAGCTTCGATGCTCTTATTCATTTTTTCAATATGATCTTTGCGCATAAGCATTCCTCCTTATGTCTCTTATAATCAATTCCAAAGGAACTTTATCCCCTTTATGCGTTCATTATAAAAAATGAGAGTGACATTTCCTGTCACTCTCATAATTATTATTTCCTTGCAGCAGATAGATTATTCTAATCCTCACTTCATAAACAGCCACCTATGTCCGCATTTCGGACATTTGATCTCCTGCGGTCTTACATCACCTATAACCACAAGGAACTTATATCTGCACTTCCAGTTTTTGCACCGTACAGTTTTAGGTATTCCTATAGCCATGTAATCATCTCCTTTCCCAAAATACCTCAGAAATAGAAAACTTCCCCTTTTGCCTTAAACGGCAGCCTGCATCCTGACGGCAGGATGTAGGCGTGTTCCCTCTTTATCAGCAGACGGTCTTCTATCCCACCGTCGGTGATTATCAGTATTGGTCCGTCCTTCGGGAAGTCCTTCGCTGACTGCAAAAGGTCAACCGCAGGCTGTATCCTTGTTCCTCCTCTTCCAATAACTGTAACCCTTCCGGCTATCTCGTCCGGTGACATATAGCCCCGGTCATAGGCATCAGCATCACAGAAGACAACCCTTGCCGCCGGAACATCCCTGGCGGAAGCATAACTTGCCACCGCACCCAGAGCCTTTCCGATTTCAGAGGGCTCCATTGAACCTGATGTATCAATGATAACTCCGAAAGTCCTTGACGTATTGGAAGTCTCCGTAACAGTATATCTCGGTCTCGGTATGTCGGGTGTGCTGCTCTGCCTTCTGCTTGGATGCGCATAGCTCCTGTGCTTTTCCAAGGGTCTTATGTGCGCATTGAACCATTCTGAAAGCTTCACATCCCAGGGCACGGGAGGAACCGCCAGAGCCCGGATCTCCTCAATAAGTCCGGCAGGTACAAATCCTCTTCCCCTTCCCGTAGCATACTCCAGTCCCTGGGTAAGGGCATTCCGGTAAAACTCGTCAAGGGACACTCCCCGTCCCTTCTCTCCCGGCAAGGTTGCGGGTCTTCCCATAATGTCACCCCTTCCGTTTCCGCGGAAAGTGTTCTTCTTCATGTATTCCCTGATATCAGCACAAATGATGTCGTATATTTCCTCTGCCGACTTATTCTTGAAAGCCGAATCAAAGAGCACTCCCTCCGGCATTACTCCTATCTGCATCTCAAAGAGCCAGCCGTTTATCACATAGTCTGTTGCTATGTTCCAGAGATAGGGATCACGTCCCTCGCATCTCCTGTGATGAAGAAGTGCAGCGTGTAAAAATTCATGGGCCATAACAAACCTCCACTCCTCTTCGGGAAGATTTATTGAGGTATTGATGTATATTTCCCCGTCCCAGGCGTTTACAGCCGCAATGCTGATATCATGCTTCCGGCAGGTATCCAGGTCTTCCACTATCTTAAAGGATGCCGCCAGCGCCCCGAAAAGCGGGTAATTATTGATGAACCAGTTTGCCACCCTTCTTCCCATGGAATTCGTGTCATAATCCCGGTCTGCTGCCAGGTTTATGGCACTGCTGACGGAACTTGCAAGGGCATATGCAAAGGAGCTGCTGAATTCATTCCTCTGCTGGTATCCCCACCTGTCCTTCTTATATTCAAGGGGATTATCAAGACCGCTCATATCCATGGCGTCATCAGAACCAACCCCAAAGCTGTGGTTGTCCTCATTCCATTTTTCCCTTATGAGATAGTCGTAGATCTTCTGCTCGTCTTCAAGAATACTCCTGGGAAAATATCCCGTAGGCGCCTTATAAAGGGGCTCCCCAAACTTGATGTCGTCCAGGAACTTATCCACGTATATGTCGCATGCAATATTCCATATCTTTTTATTAAAATAAAGCTTCTTAATCCTCGTTCCATCCGCCTCTTCCTCAAATATCCCCGGAACCTTTTCAAGGTCATAATGCCCGAAACAGTTATGGAGTTTGCAGTGGGCAATGGCAAAAGCCCACTGCTTTGGTGAAAGGAAAATGCTTTTATTTAACAATATGGTCCCGTCTGCCATTGACCTGGCAGCTGTCTTTCTTCCAAGCTGATCCCGTCCGACAAATCTCATGCCTCCGTTCTGGAGCCTTGAAAAAAACCGGTGCTGGTATATAATCCTTAACCCCTTTTCCATCTGGATCTCATTGGGATCCTTGGTTTCCTTTTTCTTTGTCTTATGCTGTCTTCCCATTCCTCTTATTCTCCATCTCCACAAGCCTCGGAAGGTCACGCACAATTTCTATCATGAACCATTCGGGCAGAACCTTTCCTCCGTCTGCGGAAACAACCATCTGTGCAAGCTCATAGTTAATCTTCGCAAGCTCTTTGATAAGAGCCTTTGCCCTGTGTGAAAGATACTGTGTCTCCTTGTCCATTGATGCCTTCTGCTGAGGAAGGTCGTGTAAGAGCCTTCCCCTGAAAGACTGGGCAAGGAAGTAGAGTACATCCCTGTCCTCAGGACTGTCAGGCCATCTGGCATCCCCCTTTATGATGTCTGTGAGGAGATACCTGTTTTCCAGCTGCTTCACGTATGCCGCAAACATCCCGGCGTGGCTTGCCGATATGCTTCCATATGAGAGCATCCTTATTGTTTCAATAGATAATTCCTTTTCCCCTGCGCCGAATTCCTTCAGGGCATCGCTGAGCATATGCCAGGATCTGGGTGTGGAGAAGGGCTCCTCTGTCTTTGGAGGCTCTGAAAACAGATGGTCAGGCCTCTGGCTTATGTAGTCGGTTACCCATTCATGTATTCCATGTATATATGCCCATGAGAGCCAGCTTTTCACATCGGGCTTAAGTTGGACATGGAACATCCTGTTGATCAGGGCGCTGGACATGGTCTTTACTATGGCCGAATCCTGTGTTCGGTTTCCTGCTCCGATCACAATACTGCCCTCCGGCAGATGGTATTCTCCTACACGCCTTTCATAGATCAGGCTGTAGAAAGCCTTCTGAACCTCCTGCGAACAGGCGTTGAGCTCGTCCAGGAAAAGCACATAGGGCTCTTCCCTGGCGATCATCTTCGGAGGCAGGAATTCTGATGTGTTCCCCCTGATCTGAGGAATCCCGATAATATCCTCCGGAGCCAGCTGGCTTCCAAGGAGGGATACACAATCAAGCCCCACTTCGATTGCAAACTCTTCCACAAGGGCTGACTTCCCAATTCCCGGCGCGCCCCATATAAATACAGGACGGACAGGTGCTATGTTCAGGAGGATTTCCTTAAGCCCCTCCTGGTTAACTGTTATCGATAAATTCATAAATCTTCTTTTTCCTTTCGTTCAAAGGTGAGCCTAAAATCCTCACCCTCATAAATCCTAACAGGGTTTCCCCGTATGATCTGTGTATGTTTCTTCCATGCCTCTTTCTTCCGGCTGTCCCTGTTTCCTTTGTTCGTCTCACGCAGTACTGCTGACAGCTTTTTAAGGGCATTCTGCTTATTCATGTACTGGCTTCTCTCATTGACGGAGGATACCGTGATCCCTGTGGGAAGATGTATCACCCTTATCCCTGTTTCCACCTTATTCACGTTCTGTCCGCCGGGTCCGCCACAGCGGAATGATTCAATCTTTACCTTATCCCCGGTAACAGAATCATCCACCATATCCGGTTCAGGGATAATGCTCACATCCACAAACCAGTTTTTTCTCTTATGTCCCGGCCTTAAAGTGCTTTTGCAGATCCACTCCATTGTGCCCTGCATATCTGACAAATCTTCATCTGTAGAAAAGATCACGGATGAATAGGAGCCTTCAACCTCTCCCTCCACGCTGTCGATCATCTCTATATCCGGAAACTCCTCTGAAAGAGCCCTGTATATTCCTCCAACAGCAGCCCTGCACTCCACAGGACCCATGCCGGAGCTTATCTGTAATATCAATTTTCATTACCTCCCTTGAAGCTGTAAACTGGCTCCAGCACCTTTTCAATGCTGACCGTGTCCTTCACAGCTTCTTTCAAATACTCAATCCCTCTGTAAGCAAATGGAGCCTCGTCCAGTGTTCCCGCTCCTATGCAGTTGCTGTAAATCCCTTTCATTGCTGCTTTATACTCGGAAACAGTATGGGTTTTTGAAACATTTTCCCTTGAAGCTATCCTCCCGGAGCCATGGGGTGCGGAAAAGTTCCACTCCTCATTTCCAAGACCAGCTCCCAGGATCACCCCATCCTTCATATTTATGGGAATAATCACGGTTTCATCCTTCCTGGCAGATATGGCGCCTTTCCTCATTACAGGCACATCACCGCTGAAATCAATGTAATTATGGACGCAGGATATCTCATCCCCGGCCTTCCATTTCATTCCCTTGCAGATTTCCCTGATAATAATGCTTCTGTTAAGGGCTGCATATTCCTGGACAATCCTCATATCATAAAGATAGTCATCACGGATTTCCCCGGTCAGAAAGGTCATTTCATAAGGAACGTCCTTTCCTTCAGCTTTCAGGATCTTAGAACCTGATGCCATATAATGGTCAGCCACCTCTTTACCAAGATGGCGGCTTCCGCTGTGGACGATTAAATACACTTCCCCGGATTCAGATCTGTCAATCTCAATAAAGTGATTACCGCCGCCAAGTGTTCCAAGGCTCAGCACAGCATTCTCTTTTCTGATGTGTTTTACACATCTTAAGCTGTCGAATTTAAAATTCTCTGCTTTAGAATGGGTTTTTTTGCGAATGTTGAATCCCGCCGGGACATTCTCCCGGATGACAGTATCCAGT
>CAMJPM010000132.1 GCA_946407725.1 uncultured Lachnospiraceae bacterium | reverse complement strand
TCTTCTGCTCCTCTTCCTGCCTCTTCTGCTCCTCTTCCTGCCTCTTCTGCTCCTCATCATCCTGGGACGCACCGGAACTGTCGGGATTCTCCTCAGGCACACTTTCAGGAACCTCACCGGATTCACCTTCAGGTGTTACACCATCCGGGTTTCCGTCCCCCTGATCATCTGCCGGGTCTGAAGGTTCTAAAGGATCCGCAGGATCAGTTTCTTCAACCGGGTTTACCTCATCCGCATGTAGCACGATGGAATTGGAAAATACCAGTATGAACGAAAGTAAAATAATTGCCGCCTTTTTTATCAGTCTGATTTTTTTCATAATCATGTACCTTAACGCAGGCAGATGTGCCTATCGGTGACGTGCCTGCGCGTCATCGATCTAACT
The DNA here is from genome assembly GCA_946407725.1 of uncultured Lachnospiraceae bacterium. Taxonomy (GTDB): domain Bacteria; phylum Bacillota; class Clostridia; order Lachnospirales; family Lachnospiraceae; genus NK4A144. The sequence goes on along the minus strand of CAMJPM010000132.1, from coordinate 5,763 downwards.
TCTCTTAAAACGGGAATAAACCTGACACGTACAGCAGGGCAGAAGGGAAAGCCCTTCCGCCCCGTCAGGTTTATAAAGTTTATCAGGTATTTCAGTCTGCGCCGTGAGAGATCCATCTTTTACCACATTTGGTACATTCCTGGCCCTCAACAAGAGTAGATGTATCCACCATGAAGTAGAAATGATCCACCAGCCCTTTCCTGGCATCACAGAAAGGACACTTTTTCTTATGTCCGTGGGCGTTATGGAGCTGCTCATTCTTGATCTCAATGGTGCCCTCGGGACACTCTGAAAGGCTGTCCCTGTGCCCGCGCTTTCCGCTGCTCTTTCCTCCGCTTACATCACTAAGCTCATCAAAATCCACCTTCTTCATTTCTTCAGACATTTTTTTCCTCCTTAAAATTAAGTGTTATATTTCCCCTGATACCCACTATCTTTTTCCAATAAGCATCCGGGCGTATTATCATCTTCGGGTATATATACGGATCATATATTAATTGTGGCAGTTTTAAGAAAAAATGTTTTAAAAAGATAGCTGTTCAGCCCTCTGTAGAATTGTCAGGGTTACGTATCAAGTCTCTGGCGCTCCACAAGCTCCGCAAAAAATCCGTTGGCGGCTATAAGCTCGTCATATTTCCCGTCCTCAATTATCTTTCCTTTATCCAGCACAAGGATTCTGTCTGCGTTCTTTATGGTGGAAAGCCTGTGGGCAATGACCAGCCTTGTGCATTTTAAGGAATCCAAAGCCTCCGTAACCTTCATCTGGGTCTTATTGTCCAGGGCGCTGGTAGCCTCGTCAAACATGAGTATCCTTGGCTTTGCCGCCACAGCCCTGGCTATCATAAGGCGCTGCTTCTGTCCTCCGGATATTCCTCCGTTTCCCTCGGCTATGACTGTATGCATTCCCATGGGCATAAGCCTGATATCATCGGCAAGTCCCGCCATCTCCGCAGCCTCCCATGCCTCATCCAGGGACAGGGATGGCTCGGATATGCATATATTCTCATAAATACTGCCTGACAGCAGCTTGCCGTTCTGCAAAACTGTGCCTATACGGCTTCTCAGTGACTGGAGATCCAGCTCCTTCATATCCCTTCCGTCATAGTATATGGAGCCCTTAAGAGGGGTCTCAAAGCCGATAAGGAGCCTCAGCAGTGTGGATTTGCCGCAGCCGGTTTTCCCGACTATGGCCACATACTGCCCACTCTTAATCTTCAGTGAAAGATCATCGATTATGGTGGGACCCTCCTCTTCATATCTGAATGAGACATGGCTTATCTCAATGGTTCCGGAAAGCTTCTCAACAATGGTCTTATTTCCGCTTATCTCAGGCACCGTGTCAAAGATAGGTTCCACCATTTTCAGATAGGGACGTATACCCGCCACCTCAAGGGCGATACCGAAAAGAGCCGAAAAAGCACCTGTCAGCATACCGTAGGAAACATTAAAGGCAGAATACTCCGCTACCGAAAGTCCCTCTTTAAGTGAAAGATAGTACATGACAAGGGTACCGATAAGTGAGATCGCCATGGAGATCACCGGATTAAGCTTGATAAAAGCCGGCGGGTCGTAGGTCATGGAAGCCATTTCGGAATAGCTTTTGGACCATTTGCCGAAGGCCCTCTTCTCTGCGCCGGACAGTTTTATCTTCTGTATTCCGCTTATCAGCGAATAGGTAATTCCGCTTTCCCGGGCGGATTTTTCCATTCTTTCCCTGCTTATTCCTATCTGCATCAGTGAAGAACAAAGCGAAAACAGTACATTTACCAGGATTATCACCAGTGCGGGAGTAACCAGTCCCGGCGCGTAATGAAATATCTGCGTCAGATAGGAAAGCGAGAACAGGGATGTAAGTCCGGTGGAGATGAGCATGTTTGAAAGAGTATTGCTGAGACTCGTGATATACGCCATTCTCTGGGCTATATCACCGGAGCTGTATTTCTTGAAAAAGTCCGAGGGAAGGGACAGTATCCTCATCATGGAAGCCGCGTCTATTGAAATGATGGATCTTCTCTGTATCCTTGCCATGATAAGGGTCTTCAGGGAATTAATGATGACTGAGCTCACGGACACAGCAATCATGAACAACCCTATGGCAAAGAGGCTGTTATAGCTCTCCGAAAGCACAAGCTCGTCAGAATAAAGCCAGTAGGTTATCCTGGCGCTTATCATTCCGGTAAGGGTAGCGATAAAAGTGGCTGCCGCCATGTATATAACATCCGACGGATTTAACATCTCAAAGATATATCTGATGATATCCGCGGTATTGAGCTTTTTTAACGGGAAGGGCTTGTAAAAGCAGATGGCCTCACGGCTCAGCATCTTCGCGTTATGAGGTCCGATGGGCAGATCCAGACCGCTCTTTACGTCCCTGTACACATAGCCCGAAGTCTTTCCCGGAATAAGTGCTACCGGTGTACCGCTGTCCTCCATAAAGCCCAGCATGGGACCCACGGCGTTTTTATACCAGCCTTTGGTCAGGATAACATCCCTCTTCATGTAGCCGATAGGGTGAAGGAGCTTGTCCAGCTCCCTGTCAAGGTCATCTATTTCAGAAGGAAACTCCTTTAACCTCAGTCCGTAATATTTGAAAATAAGGTCAATGGCGCTTCTGGCCTGCTCAAGTGAATCGTTAAGGGCGGCCCTGGCCTTGCTTCCCATGACGATTCCGGCCATGTTCACCACGGAACGGACCATAACCTCGTCATCATTCAGCTTTCTCTGTTTTATCTGCTCCTCAAACCAGTTTTCCACTTCGTCTCCTGCTATATACCGGCTTCTTCAGTCCTGATCATTCACTGGTCACCAGTTCCGTATAATATCCGCCCTTTGCGTAGAGCTCATCATGGGTGCCCCGTTCTACAACATTTCCGTGATCCAGAACCACTATCTCATCACTGTCCCGGATGGTGGACAGCCTGTGGGCTATTACTATGCATGTAATGCCCCTGTCCTTAATGGCCTTTACCACCTCATATTCCGTCTTCGCGTCAAGGGCACTGGTGGCCTCATCCAGTATGATAATGGTGGGATCCTGTGACAAAACCCTGGCTATCTCCAGTCTCTGTCTCTGACCGCCGGAGAAATTGCTTCCACCCTCGATAACCTTGTGGTCATATCCTCCGTCACGCTGTACTATATCCTCATGGATCTGGGCATCCCTGGCAGCCAGTATCATTTCAAAGTCCTCTATGGAATCATCCCACATTTTTATGTTGTTCCTTATGGTGTCCTCAAAGAGAATGATATCCTGATCCACCACCGCAACAGATCCGGTAAATACATTTCTGTCGATCTCGTCTATTTTCCGTCCGTCGAACCTTATCTCCCCGCTCCATGGGCTGTAAAGGCCGGTTATAAGCTTTGCCAGGGTTGATTTTCCGCAGCCTGAGCTTCCCACAAAGGCCACCCTGCTTCCGGGCCTGACTGAAATATTGAAATTCCTGATAAGAGGATCCGACAGCGGTGAGTATCCAAAGGTGAGATCCTTGATCTCTATGCTGCCCTCCAGCTTTTTATAGCTCCCTTCGTTATTTTCCTTATCAAGGGCATTCCTGTCATCGGGATAGTTCATCACGTCCTCTATCCTTTCCATGTCAGTCCGCATTTCCTGGAGGGTCTGTCCTGCGCTTATAAGCTGGCTTGCGGGCTCCGTAAAGGAGGCAAGAAAGCCCTGGAAGGCCGTAACCATACCGAGGGTGAACTTTCCCTGCATCGTAAGAAAGATGCCGCAGATTATGATAAGGTCTGTAATGATTGTTGACGTGATAATGGGTATCATTCCCACATAGCTGTTCAATGCTGAAAACTTATTTATCTGGGTATTTACGCTGGCCTGATAACCCGCCCATCTGGCAAAGAACCCGTTTTCCGCACCCCCTGCTTTTATGGATTCTATCATTTCGATACCGGCCACAGTGGTACCGGCCAGCTTTCCGGAATCCCTCATCTGTACCCTTGTGATATTAACTCTCTTATTCGAAATAAAGCGGGCCATGAAGATATCCAGAATTATGCTGAGTAGCCCCAGGGCAGTCAGTATCACGCTGTATTTGATCATAATGGTGAGATAAAAGATCATCATTATCGTATTCAGTGCGAGAGGAGTGAAGGTTTCCACCAGATTGGAGGCAATGGACGCATTTTCATCCTTTCTCTGCTGTATGTCGCCAGCCATTCTCTGTGAGAAAAAGGCCATGGGGAGATGAAGCACCTTCCACATATAGGCAGCATTGCCCACGATAGAGAGTTTCCCGTTTATCTTCAGGGAATAGATGGTCCGGATCCATGCGGTTATCACCTGCACTATGGAGAACAGGGCAAGGAGAAGGATAAAGCTGTTTTGCCAGTCCGGATTTCTTCCGGTCAGCAGCCTGTCCAGAAATATCTTTGAAAATACTGGATTTATCACTCCGATTATGGATGTGATAATGGTGGTCAGAATGACAAAAGCCACCGCTGTCCCTGTTCCTTTCAGTCTTTTAGCGGCAAAATCAAATACGCTTCTCTTCTTCCCCTCTTTTTCAAAGCCGTCTCCCGGCTTGAACATCATGCATATACCGGTAAAGGATTCGTCAAATTCCTTTAAGGGGATCTTTACGGAACCGCGGCCTGGGTCGTTTATCAGCGCATAGTCTCCCTTAAATCCCTTTAACACCACAAAATGGTTGAAATTCCAGTGTATTATTGAGGGAAATGTCCCTTCCTTCTTAAGGATCTCCACGTCTTCAATGCGGTATCCGTCCGCTTCCAGACCGTAGTTTCTCGCCGCCATCAGCACGTTTTTCGCATTGGAGCCGTCCCTTGAAACTCCGCAGTCCAGCCTCACCCGCTCCAGAGGGATCCATTTATCATAATAGGCAAGGATCATACAGAGAGAGGCTGCCCCGCATTCCAGTGCCTCCATCTGCATTACCACCGGAACCTTGGCAGTTTTTCCTTTAACCGGCTGTTTAATTTTATTTCTCGAATTCTCAGACATATTATTTAATTAAATCCTGTAATTTCAGGTTCAAAAGCAGCTGCAGCCTGCTCTGCCTCACTCATCATTTGTAAGGAAGGAAAGGGGACTTACGGAATCCACGATGATATCCGCAAGATAGACCCCGTCCGGGGCATAGACTATCCCATCCACCTCATATACTATCTCTTCCTTGTCAAACTCCGCTTCGGCAAGCACCAGATTTCCCAGAACATCTCCTGCCCTTACCCCTTCGGTTCCAACCTTCAATAAAAAGCCATCATAATCATCCACTTCCACCGTCTGATGTGCCTTTATGGTTGTCAGATCATCAGCCTTCACATACAGCACGGCCTCATCATCAACCACCACAGCCGGAACACGTATCCTGGTATCCAGCTCACCGAAAATTCCCCAGACCACGGCTCCGGAAAGGACCAGTATTATGCTGACAAGGATCATCCAGACCCCCGGTGTGGTGACTGTGATATAGTCATTCAGCTGTTCCGGGGAGGAAATCTTTTCAAGGCTCTTTTTTCTGAACAGTTTGTTTTCGCTCATACCATGATACCTCTGAAGTTCTGAATAGTTACCCTCTGAAATTATAATGATAAGGCAGGCCTGTAAGCCGGGTTCTGTCTGGGATGATCATCTATCTTGGACATATGTTGCCACATGCCTCCAGCGGCCCACCTGAAGACGGGACGGGCAGCCCCATAGTCTTCATTTGGCCTTGCTCCGGATAGGGCTTGCAATGCGCCGGGCATTACTGTCCGGCCGGTGGTCTCTTACACCGCCTTTTC
>CAMJPM010000131.1 GCA_946407725.1 uncultured Lachnospiraceae bacterium | reverse complement strand
AGAAATAATTTTCGCATCAAAACAGCAGCTTTACGTTATCGACATTATCCATAAAATGAGCCGACATACGCCCCGCAAGCTCCTCACGCCGGTCTTCCGGTATGATCTCGGAAAACGTGATCCCCGGAAAGCTGCGGATCATACAGTAAAACCGGAGCAGTTTTGTAATATCAGCCAGACGTTCTTCATCATCTGTATCAAAATATTCTCGCAAAAAGATATTCCATACACGTTTTGCCAATTCCGTAGGAATATTTATATATCGCATGGTCCCCCCAGGCCAGTCCTGGATCACAAGCATAAGCTGGCAGCTGGCAAGGAGATCTATTATGGGATGCCCCACCGATGAATCTCCCATATCAATGAGCAGCATCTCATCACCGGACAGCATAATGTTTCCGGGATGAAAATCTCCATGGATAAAGGTGTTTCTTACGGGAATATCGTCAATAAACCTGTGCAGCCGGTCAATGACTTCCGGCCTGTACAGCCCGCTTTTTTCCGCTATTTCCGCATGAATATGTAAAGAGAGCCTGCCGTCCGGCAGCTCATCTGTGTCAAAAGAAGTGGCATGAAGCTTTTTTAAGAGTCTTGTCATCCTGAGCGTGTACTCCTCAAGCATCTCCGGGTGCTCGGTGATAACAGTACCCAGAGTCTTTGCATTGATCATCTCATAGACCATGCCATACTCTTCCCCGACTTTTACGATATCAAAGGATATGGCGGTAGGAACGCCTTTTACAAATGCCTTTTTCGCCACCTCCTTTTCCCTTTCTATCTTCTCATACGGATTTGTCAGCGGATTGTAAACTTTTACTATCTGCTCTTCATTAAGCTTGAAAACCCTGCCGTTTGCTCCAGCCCCTATCATCTGAAGACCTTCCAGACTAATCTCTCTCATCATTCCCCTCCTTACGATGTCTGCCATCTTTAATCAATCATAGTATACGCATCTGTATGTGAAATTCTTCGGATTATCAAGGGCTATGGACATCAGCTCCTTTTTCTCTTTGAAATCATATACCGACATACATATCTGATCTTTCGTTGCATATCCCCATCCTATAACATAAATATCATCGTCGATCTGCTGTACATCTCCGCAGGCAGTAGAGAACTTTCCCGGGACATCCAGGGTTTTTACTGATAAAATACTGCGGTTTTCCGGATCGATCCTGTAAGAACGGATATGCGTCTCCTTTGTGCGGTTACCGTTATCAAACACTGTGATTTCGCTGCCGTCAACAGTTGCGTAGTGCTGGCATGAGGTTTTTTCATCATCTGATAAAGTGAAATCATCACCGGCTCCTGACAGCTTCCATTTTATCTGATCCGTACTCCTTGTCCGGTCAAGGCACAGAATGGAGCTTAAATTCCGGAATGAACATATGAGATTCCCTTCATCATCAAGTCTCATGGAATTGAAATGTACTATATCCGGGACATCCGTTTCTTTATTTGCAAAATCATCTGCCGTTTCCGATGCGTCCGTCACCACGAGGCCATATAGTTCCGGATAATCTGTGCTTTTCCAGTCCCACACTGTTTTTCCGTTTTCGACTTCCTGCAGATAGGAATAAACTACGCTTGAACCCTCTGGATAATCGGGATGATTGTATACCGTATCCTTTATGTATCCGGACAGGATATAGTGATCAAGGTCAATCATAAGAAAATCATGTCCGTCCAGAGGATGACCCTTCTCCACGGTATCTGACTTTTCAAACGTGATCCTCTTAACCTCATTAAATTTATCATCCAGGATAACCCTTTCCCCGGGAGCAAATCCGGAAAGGCCATAATCATCATAGGTTCCTGTCTGATCGTGATAACTGTAATAAATTTTATTTTCCACTATATGCTTCTTAAAATCCCACAGCCCGGTATGCATGCCTTCGGACGGCTGTTCTTCATGTTTCGACCAGACAACCCTTCCTTTTCCATCAAACATTATCAGGTTCCTGGTATATACAAAGGACATAAAAAAATTCCCGGGAAGATCCGTTTTCCCGTTTACGGTGTACCCCGGAAGCGCACCGGCGGCCTCCTGGGATGTTTCTTCCGTTGATGCGGTCTCCTGCGGCATTCCCTGCGGTGTTCCCTCCGGTGATGTGCCTGTCCGTGACGAACCACAGGAAGCAAGGATCATCGCAATAACCATCCCCGTAGCAATCAGTCCAAAGCCTTTTCCCCCTATTCTCATCATAGTATCATGCTCCTTCCTGATTTCCCTGCTAAAGCATTGCAGATCCGGCTTTACATACCGTTTCATTATACACTATTTCCCCGCTCAACTAAAACACATAGCTTCTTTTCGCAGATTCCTGATATATTATTGACAATACAGTAAAACAACAGTAAATAATATACGACAGTAAAACAACAGTAAAAAAATATTCCATAGTAAAACAACAGTAAAAGAGATTAGTGTATGTCAAATCCGCCGCTTATATGCTTCTAAAACGCACCAAAGGCGGTTTCCAAACTTAATGTGTAATTTAACTTTTCACTTTACTCTTCACTTTCCTCCACCTCCCAGATAAGCTCCTCCAGGGTCTGATACAGATGCTCAGGTTCCACGGGCTTGGAGAGGTGCGCATTCATTCCTGCCTGCAGCGAGCGCCGGACGTCCTCATCAAATGCGTTGGCAGTAAGGGCTATTATGGGGATCTTCTTTGCGTCTGTCCTGTCAAGGCTGCGGATGGCAGCGGCCGCTTCAAGCCCGTCCATTTCCGGCATGCGTACATCCATAAGGATAGCGTCATAATAGCCAGCCTCACTTTTTTCAAACATTTCCAGGGCTGCTTTCCCGTTTTCAGCATAATCTATCAGGGCTCCCCGCATGAGAACGATTCTCTTCATGATCTCCGCATTTATCCTGATATCCTCTGCCAGGAGTATCCTTTTATCCTTAAGGTCTGCTCTTTTTTTCTCTTCGGTTACACTGACGGTCTCCCAGTTATGAGTGCTGTTGGTAAGTGTAATGAAAACAGTAAACTCCGTTCCCTTTCCTTTTTCAGATGTGACCGAAATGGTGCCGTTCATAAGCTCCACGATATTCTTCGTTATGGCCATTCCAAGTCCGGTGCTGCCGTATCTGTTGTTTCTGCTGTCATCCTCCTGGGTAAAGGGATCAAATATCTTCGGAATAAATGACGCATCCATACCTATTCCGCTGTCCTTAATAACGAATTTCAGGGTGGAATGATCCTCAAACACCTTGGTCCGTTCTACCGTCAGGGTGACGGTTCCCGGGGGATCCGTAAACTTAATGGCATTTGACAGGATATTGATAAGCACCTGCTTCAGCTTCATATCGTCGCCAATATAATAGTCGTTAATCCCACCCGCAACCCTGTACTCATAGTGAAGTCCCTTTTCGCCGCACTGGGACATGACCATGGTATTCAGCTGCTCAAGCATTCCGCTGAAGGAAAATTCCTCTTTTTTAAGCACCAGCCGGCCGGATTCTATACGGCTCATATCCAGGATATCATTTATGAGTCCCAGAAGATGCCTGGCGCTTTCCCCTATCTTTTCCATATATCCCCTGGTCTCATCACTGAGAGAATCGTCCTTCAGGGCAAGATTGTCCAGCCCTATGATGGCATTCATCGGTGTGCGGATCTCATGGCTCATGCTGGAAAGAAAGGCTGTCTTCGCCCTGCTGGCCTCCTCGGCTCCGGCCAGTGCTTCACCAAGTGCCTGGTTTTTTGCAAGGGTATCCCTCATTTCCATGTCGATGACCGTGAGCCCTACTCCCACTGCATGAACTATATGGTCATCCCGGTCCTCCGCATGCCTTACCCCGGCAAAACGTATCATTTCATAGTATTCCCTGCCGGCCCTGCTGGCCAGGTACCTGTAAACTATGATCGGCTCCTCTTTAAGTGCTTCCCGGATATGCTCAGGCTCAATGAACTTTAGGAAGCCCTCCCTGTAGCTCTCTGACACCGAGTGCTCTGCGTACCAGGAAAACCTCTCAAAATACGGGAAGTGGATTCCTTCCGGAGTCTGCTCGTGATCATCCGGGTCTGCCCTGTAGCAAACCGCGTCATTATTGTCCAGATCCACCTGGTAAACACAGCGGTAATCAGATGCCAGCGCAGTTATCATTTTGTCCTGCTGTTCACGGCGTATATGCTGCTCACGTAATTCCTCATTTGCTTTTTCCAGCTCCCTCCGGGCAGTCTCCTTATTCTCTATCTCCCGTTTGGAGCGCCTCTGATCCCGTATAAGGAACAGGATCATAAGGCCGGCGACGGCAAGTATTATTCCGCCGAAAAGCGGAAGATTATCCCGTATCAGATCCCCGATGGAATAGACGTACAGCTCGTCCGTATAACGGAATGCGAGATTTTGGGCGTAATCGGATCCGAGAACGTTGATACCCCGGTTGACAAGCTTTAACAGTCCTTCGTTTCCTATCCTCACGCCAAAGCATCTGTCATCATTATAGGCAGTCTGGAGAAGCGACAGCTCATTGTAACTGCTGTTACGAAGGATATCATTGGCTCTCAGTCCGTTTAACGTAGTACATCCGGCAGTCCCGTCATCCACGGCCTTCAGGCATTCATCGATGGAGGGATAGAATACGATCTGTGCATCGGGATAATGGGATTTTATAAAATATAGCTGCATCCGGTTGTTTTCATTGACCGCAAAATTCTTTACAGTTTCCTCGCTGTATTCTCCCTTGTAAACGATCTCCGTTGCCGCGGAAACAACGGCATTTGAAAGGAACACTCCCCCCTCTTCCGAATAGTAGAGGCCTCCGCCTGCCGGGAACACCACATCCACCTCTTCGGAGCTCAGTGCAGAGATCATATCATCATAGCTGTCAAAGCTCCGGTATGACACCGACACATCATTGATATCGAGATCCTTAAGCATTCTGGGAACAATATCCTTGACCACCCCCGTAACGGAGCCGGATTCATCGGTGTCACTATAGGGTAGATAATTATTAAGGTATCCCACGATAAGCTCACTGTGTCCTGAAAGCCATTCTTTTTCAGCAGATGAAAAAGCCCTGCTGAAAATACTTACAGGGTAATATTTACTCTTTAAAAAATTGATATAGCTGGGTTCATCCTCCGAAAGCTCCTGCTGGGCAATATTAAGAGTATTTAGAAGCCCGGGTCTGGACTTGCTGACACATAGATAGTAGTTTGATGCCCCGAAGGAATATAAAAGCTCCGAATTATCCCTTCCATAGGTTCCGTCACCTTCCGCTGCAAGGACATCTATTTCCCTGTTGTCAAAGGCGGAAAAAAGCGGTTCATAATCGGAAAAGGCCACCACCTCCGCCTTTATCCCGTTTTTATCCAGGAATTCGTTCAATGCATCCTTCATGGCACTGTCCAGAACACCTATCTTTTTTCCCTTCAACGTCTCCGGGGCAGCTGTAATGTCATCATCTTCATCATGTTTAACGAGATTGTATGTCTCATTCCCCATGGGAAGATCGGGATAAGCGATGACCGCATCCCGTTCCTTCTTCCATGCAAGGCCGGCGAGCAGATCTATTTCGCCGTCAAGAAGCATCTGGTATAGTTCACTGAAATCTCCATATACATATTCGTATCTCCATCCGGTGTACTCGGAAATTTTCTGGTAATACTCGTATGCATAGCCCTTCTTTACAGCGCCTTCCCCTGCCCCTTCCTGAAACACCTCATTCTCATAATAGCCGACCTTTACAGTCCCGGCACTTTCTGCCCATGCTTCAAAGGAAAACATGACAAAAAGAAGCATCAGAATAATGAATGCCGTCAGGCTCTTTTTATATATTGACCGGTCATCACTCATATCTTTCATCTATTACCCGCCTGGTCTTTTTCTCACTTCTTGGCAGGACGCCGACTTCCACTACTTTGACTATGGGGGTGAAACCGATCCTGCTTTTAACCGCTGCTTCCAGTTTCTTTCCAAGCTGCATGAAGTCCACGTCACCCGTGGTCTCCACATAGAGCCTTAAGGTATCCCTTCTCTCAAGGTGGGATATCCTGATCTGGTACTCACTGGATACCTCAGGGAAGAGCGAGAGGATCTCCTCGATCTGTTTCGGGAAGAAATTCACTCCCTTGAACTTCACCATATCGTCGCTCCGTCCCTGGATGACATCGATCCTGGGGAAAGCTGATCCGCAGGGACATTCTCCGGGAATGATCCTGGAAATATCATGAGTTCTGTACCGTATCAACGGTGCACCTTCCTTTACAAGGGTAGTAAGGACGATCTCGCCGAACTCTCCGTCCGGTACATTTTCACCTGTAGCCGGATCTATGATCTCCAGATACACATAGTCATCCCAGATATGCATTCCCTGATCGTATTTGCAGTTTATCCCGATACCGGGACCGTAAATCT
>CAMJPM010000130.1 GCA_946407725.1 uncultured Lachnospiraceae bacterium | reverse complement strand
ATTCCCGGGTTTACTTGCCAAAACCGCTAATTTGTCATTTTGGCAAGTATTTTCAACTCCATCTATTCCCGGGTTTACTTGCCAAAACCGCTAATTTGTCCTCTTGTCAAGTATTTTCAGCTCCGCTCATTCCCGGAATTACTTGCCTGCACCGCTGTTTTGGCCTTGCGGCAAGTAATGAAGTCTGCAATGACAGTTCCGATTGACGTCCTAGCCGTCTTCACATCCTGTTAATGCGTATGCTATAATCTGTATTATTTCTTTATTCTATATCTCCGGAGGAAGTTTGAAAGTAAGCGGCAGGGTACAAAATATGACAGAAGAACAGTTTTTAAGTGAGCTCAGGGAAGCGATGGAGGGGAGTGTCAGCCCCTCTTTCGTAAATGAAAATATCCGATATTATGAAGAATACATTTCCACCGAACGCCAGAAGGGCAGAAGTGATGAAGACATAATGGGATTGCTGGGAGATCCCCGGCTCATAGCCAGAACCCTTGTGGATACTGCTGACAGGGAAGATAAACGGGGCGCCAAAGCCATAGTCGATCCAGACGGGAACGACGACGGATGGAGCGGAGAGGGCACCCCCGAAGGCGATATTCATATAAGAAGATTCAGCGGAACAAAAGCCCTTCTGATCATTGCCGCCATAATACTGATATTCATAGCGGTCTTTATTGCTGCGCTGGTACTGATCGGCTCCTTTATCGCAGCATTCTGGCCCGCTCTTCTCGTAGTCGCGGTGGTCTGGTGGATATTGAATCCTATGAAATATGAATAAAGCAAGAACCAATTGTAAACCATTTGTTAATTTAGTAAAATCATGTTGCCAAATAAAAAATAAAGTGCTATCATGCTTCTTGTGAAGAGAAATAAATCTTTTCACAACAACCCCTTTATAAATATTTATACTCCCCTCAAAACCCGACAGCTTCGCTGTCGGGTTTTACTTTGCTTTATAAGCGGGCTCAACAGGCTGTACGCAGCGACCGACAGCTTTGCTGCCGGGTTTTACTTTACGCGATGCGGCCAGGCAGCAAGCCTGCCTTATGTGCCAGGCAGCAAGCCTGCCTTATGTGCCAGACGGCAAACCTGCCCTGATATGTCAGGCGGTTACCCCCGCTATTAACTATTGTCAAATCTCTGTAACATCATTACAATAAAACCCATGAAAAATTTCGAGCTTACCGCGCCCTGCCATTTTGGTCTGGAAAGCGTGTTAAAAAAAGAAATATCTGCTCTGGGATACGAGATTACCCGTGTTCAGGACGGCAGGGTATCCTTTGCCGGTGATGCGGCTGCTATAGTCCGTGCAAATTACTTTCTGCGGACGGCGGAGCGTATCCTGCTATCCGCAGGTGAATTTGACGCCCTTTCCTTTGAAGAGCTCTATCAGGGTACCAGAGCCCTTCCCTGGGAGGAATTTATTCCCGTAAACGGAAGGTTCTGGGTAAAAAAAGCAGGCAGTGTAAAATCAAAGCTTTTCAGCCCCTCTGATATCCAGTCGGTTGTAAAAAAGGCCATTGTTGACAGACTTTCACAAAAATACGGTATAAGCACCTTTCCTGAGGACGGGGAAGACTATCCCATAAGGGTATTTATAAATAAGAACCGGGTATCCATGGGGTTGGACTCCACCGGAGAATCCCTTCATAAACGGGGATACCGCAGGAAACAGGGCGCTGCGCCTCTGTCCGAAAATCTGGCGGCTGCACTTATCATGCTGACCCCCTGGAAAAGCGACCGGATCCTTATAGATCCTTTCTGCGGCAGCGGTACCATACCTATAGAAGCAGCAATGTCAGCCCTGAATATTGCCCCGGGTATGAACAGGGAATTTACAGCCGAAAAATGGGCCGGCATTATCGAAAAAAAAGAATGGTACAGAGCTGCCGACGAAGCCCTGGATAATATCAGAAAAGACAGCGATCTTATAATACAGGGATATGATATAGACCCTGCGGTAATAAAGGTTGCCAGGGAAAACGCGGAAAACGCCGGAGTCTTAGAGCATATTCATTTTCAGGAAAGAGAGGTAAAAAACCTCTCCCACTCCGGAAAATACGGATTTATAATCACTAATCCCCCCTATGGGGAAAGGATCGGGGAAGGCGAAACGCTTAAAAATGTCTACAAGGAGCTGGGGGAAGCCTTTTTGGCTCTTGATACCTGGTCCCTTTATATGATCACCTCCTTTGAGGACGCACAAAAATGCATCGGCCGGAAGGCTGACAAAAACAGAAAGATATATAACGGCATGATAATGACCAGGTATTACAGCTTTGAAGGACCCAAACCTCCTTCAAGACATGCCTTTAAGGGAGGAACACAGTGAAAAAGGGATTCCAGGTTTTATTATTATTGCTGTTCCTTATAATGTGTGCTTCCTTTGCTGCTGCCGTTTCAGGTGTCAGAGTAAATGCCGGATCCGAAAACAGGGCAAAGCGTGGTCTTTTCAATCGTAACGGTGAAACAGAGAGCACTGAAGAGGAGACAACAGAAAGAAGCTATTACTTCAGGATCCCGCTGCCTGACGGCACTGAGGAGGATGACATCACTGTCACGGAGGTTCCGCTTAATAAAAGGATCCTGGTGGAAATAAAGGGAGCAGATGAAGACTTTTTCATCAGTCATGCCTTTTCCGGGGATATGACCGGCATCAGGGACGTGAGATACGGCTATTCCGACGGGATTTCAACAGTGGAGCTGGATACGGATAAGATCAGCTTCCCCATTACGGAATTCAGACAGGACAGCTTCTTAATAAGAGTCGAGAACCTGCATGATGTTTTCTCAGCCGTCATCGCTTTGGACCCCGGCCACTCCGGAAAAGACACCGGATCTGCAGTTTACGGCATTGAAGAAAAGAGCATCACCTTTGCCCTGGCGGAAAGGATCAGAAAACAGCTTTACAAAAACGGTGTTTATGTATTTCTGACTGCCGAAAAGGACAGTGATTATTCTGCGGAAAAAAGAGATGCGGCCGTAAGGGACTCCCGGGCCGATCTGCTTCTATCCCTGCATACCGGCGCTGATCCCAATACCAGGATCACAGCCGGAGTTGAGGCCTCCTGCACATCCGGAATGACAGAATGCGCGGAGCTTCTTACGAATAAGCTATCGGCTTCCTGCGGACAGAAAAACCTGGGGATTAACGGTAAAGACATTTCAGGCTCTTATAATACCGAAGGGCTTCCCGTGATAAGACTGAATCTGGGATATATTACAAATAAAGGTGAAGCGGATAAGATGAACAGCCCGGAATATCAGGAAAAAGCTGCCCGTGCAATTACGGAAGCCATTTCTGAAACTATATTCAAAGGAAAAGGAGACGTCACAAAACAGGTGGGGGCGGAATAATATGAAAAAACCGGAAAAGATAATATTTGCCACAGGAAACAGGGATAAAGTAAGGGAAATTAAGGAGATCATGGCTGGCTTTGATATTCCCATTTTCTCCTTGAAGGATGCCGGGATCGATGCCGATATAAAGGAAGACGGTGAAACCTTTGAAGAAAATGCGCTGATAAAGGCAAGAAGCATCTGGAATATATCAGGAGGCCTTGTGCTCTCTGATGATTCCGGACTTGAAATAGACGCATTAAATAAGGAGCCCGGCGTACTTTCCGCCAGGTATATGGGCGAGAACACATCCTATGTTGAAAAAAACAACAACCTCATCGGAAGGCTTGAGGGTGTTCCCGACGAAAAGCGCACTGCCAGGTTTGTGTGTGCCGTTGCCGCAGTCTTTCCCGACGGCAGTGAAAAGGTGGTCCGGGGAGTGATGGAAGGCCGCATAGGTTATGAAATAAAGGGAGAAAACGGCTTTGGCTATGATCCCATCTTTATCCTTCCGGAATACGGAAAGACCACAGCGGAGCTGCCTCCCGAAGTAAAAAACAAGGAGAGCCACAGAGGAAAAGCCTTAAGGCTGATCAGAAAAGAGATCGAGGAGTATTTACATGAAAATTCTGATAGTAAGTGACACCCACGGACGGATCTCCAATTTCATGGAATGTATACGGAAGGTGTCCCCCATAGACATGCTGATACACTGCGGGGATATAGAGGGGCAGGAAGAGGAAATAAGGGAGATCGCAGGCTGCGAGACCCATATAGTATCCGGAAACAATGACTATTTTTCCATGCTCCCCCGGGAAGAAGAGTTCATGGCGGGTAAATACAAGGTGTTCCTGACCCACGGTCACGGTTACGGTGTTTCCATGGGCACTGACAGGATAGTGGAGGAAGCCCTGTCCAGGGGAGCCGACATAGTGATCTTCGGGCACACCCACAAGCCCTTAAATGAAAAGATAAACGGGGTAAGGGTATTAAATCCGGGCAGCCTTTCCTATCCAAGGCAGGACGGCAGAAGACCCTCCTATATGATAATGGAGTTTGACAAAGCAGGAACCGTGTTCTGCGGGATATCATATCTATGATACCGGTTTCTTATTATCCTTTTTCACGGCTCTTATGATAATTAAGAGAATTATAAATAAGAGGACTGCTCCTGTTATAATCCATATCTTTTTATCCGGAGACGCTTTAAGGATATAGAATTCTCCTCTTCCATTATCAGTATTACAGCGAAATACCATATATCGTCCGTCTCTTGCTGTTTCCAGAATGTTAAAGCTCCCGTCGGCATTTTTCACCGCTGCGCTGTCCTTTTCATCATAATCATCCGACAGGAGCCTGACAGACACCTCACTGTCCTTAATACCGTATTCCGAGTGAATTTCAAAAGAATACTCTGCCTCTGCCCTCTCATAGCCCCCGGGCACTGTATTTACATCATCCCCTGTATCCCTTTTCTCATAAGAAATAAAAGTGTCCATATGGAACCGGCCTGAGACCAGCATCACCGGAAAGGGTTCCCCGGAGGCCACAGTAGTCACAAAGGATATATACTCTGCGTTGACAGCGGTATTCTGCCTGATATCCGAAAGATCCGTTCTTTCCCATACCCCGAATTTATTCCCCTTATCCGGAAGCACCGGAAAATCCTCTTCCGAAACACTTCCTCCATAGGGCACCTCTATTGTCTTTAATACCTCTCCCTCCGACAGGAAAGAAACCTTCATGGAATGAGCTTCCTTCGGAACTCCGGGAAGCGCCGTAAACTCGTCATAGGCCACAGCCCTTGCTTCATTTTCAAAGGTCAGGCCATTCACAGCCCCCACAGCCTGATCCACGAAGATATTTCCGGAAACGGTGGATTCCTCATCCTCCACGTCTCCGGCTATGGCTCCGTACTTTTCCTTTACTCCCGGGGATATGGTGGAAAGAGCCCTGTTATCAATGACATTCTTCCCGCAGCCCACAATTCCGCCCACATACTTATTTCCGGATACAGCCGCCATTGAAAAGGAATCCCTTATCATATATCCGCTGTTTCCCGCTATTCCTCCGGCATAATCGCCTTCAACAGATGTGACAGGGCCGAAATTAAATGAGGATTCCACTGCCCCGATATCCATGCTTCCCGCTATTCCACCGGCACCGTTATTCTTTACGGTCACGGCACCGTTATTCCTGCAACCCGCTATAACCGCGGTCTTCGTCTTTTTATGCTTAAAGCTTACATTCCCCGAAGTCTCCCGCTCCCTGTCAGACCGGGGATCGAAGTCGGTATCCACCATGCCGGCTATTCCGCCGCCGTTGATATCGCCTATAATATCTCCATCATTGGTGCACTTAACTATCTTTCCCCTGGCGGGAGCAATGCCCCCTTCATCGGAAACATCATCATAAATGTCGTTTAGATCCTTATTGTTCCTGATCCTGTCTATCTCGTTTCTGGCTTCATCAAAGCCGCTGTTTATACTGCTGCTTAAATCCGATATGGAGAGCGTTATGCTGTCAAGCTTATCCCTTATGACGCTGTCAGCGCTTTTTAAGGAATCGCTTAATGCGTCCATCCCCTCTGCGATCCCGTCTATCCTGTTAGTCAGGTCGTCGTCCGTTCCCCTTAAATCACTCTTATAGCTGTCATAAGCATCCCGTAAGAAATCATCAAAGTCATTATTTCTGCCCCTGAGCTCCGAGGCGGAGCCCCTCAGGCTGTTATACTCTTTTCCCGCTTTCTGGGCAAAGGTCAGAAGGGTATTGATCTCTCCGTTCATGCTCTTCTCAATACCCCTTACGGATCCTATGTAATTTGTCATGTCGATATCAACCCCCCGGGCAGCAGCCTTCTCCGCACTGCCCATCAGAGCTTCTATCCTGTCCAGATCGTTCTCTATTCCCTTAAGGGCTTTATTTACTTCACCGGTTTTAAGTCCGGGATCAATATTGTCAATGGTTTCACGGATCGCCGAGGTATGGTTTCTCATCTTTCCTTCCATATCATCATCCTTCATACGGTAATAATCCCTGTAACCGTAAATAGAATCCTTTAGCTCGTCGGCATGGG
>CAMJPM010000129.1 GCA_946407725.1 uncultured Lachnospiraceae bacterium | reverse complement strand
CTGTCAGGACTTCGATGAAAAACGGTGACGGAAAAGAGGAATTTCTGGAAAAGACCAGGAATCTGATCCTTAAGGGGCAGAAATATATTGACATTATCATTCCATTCGACGAAGGAAATAAGCTTTCTCTCATCAGAAGGAGAGGACGGATAATTAAAGAAGAATATCTCCCGGAGGGAACACATATTGAGGCTTATGTGCCTGAAAGCGCCGGGATTTGAGCAGTTTAAATTTCCTATAAGCTGAAAGTTATCAAGGAGATCAGGGCATATGTCTTAAAATTATTCGAATAATTTGTTGATAGATTCTGCGTTTTATGGTAACCTAAAGCAAATAAAGAAGGAGGCGCCGGTATGCCAAGGATTGCACCTATATCAGAATTGCGTAACTATGGACAGGTTTTGGAAAAGGTGAGACCTAATGCTCCGGTTTATTTAACGAAAAACGGACATGGTGAGTATAGCGTACACAGTATAGAAGATGACGAGGAGTTCGAGAAATCGAGAGCCATGCTTAAACTTATGACGGAGCTTGTAAAGGGTCTGAGGTCCGGAGAGGAGCAGGGATGGTTGTCAGAAGAAGATGTTGACAAACACTTTGCAGAAAAGAAAGCAAAAATGCTTTTCCCAGCTCAATGAACAGAATGTGGAGTGAGTAAGATGGGGTACAAGTTAATATACTCCCCGGAAGCTCTTGAGGATTTGGATCGTATTTGGATGGAAGTATGGGAGGCTTCACAGGATCTTGAAACCACAGAAGAATATATAGGAGATCTTCGCTCTTCGATCAGGGCAAAATGTAAGTATCCAAAAACAGGGATTCCACTCATGTTTATGGGGGAATTCATGGGTGTATACTATGTACAGTTTAAGGAGTATAAAAGCTTTTACAGAATAAAGGATAGCACATTAGAAGTATGGAGAGTACTCTATGCAAGAAGTGATTACATGAAAACGCTTTACGGGAAGAGCGAATACACTCTTGAAGACACGGATTACGTTTAGGGGCAGCAGACTTGACACTGCCAGGGAGGAATACGTGATGATCAAGGCGATCAGGGCAGATATAACAAAGCTTGATAACGTACAGGCAATAGTTAACGCCGCCAATTCCACATTGCTCGGAGGCGGCGGGGTGGACGGTGCCATACACTGCGCAGCGGGTCCAAAGCTACTGGAAGAGTGCCGGACGCTTGGCGGATGCCCTACAGGTGAGGCAAAGATAACCGGAGCATATGATCTTCCCTGCGATTATGTTATCCATACTGTAGGACCTGTGTGGTATGGCGGAGGTAATAACGAACCGGAGCTTCTGGCTTCCTGCTACAGGAATTCATTAAAAATAGCGGTGGAGAAGGGAATCCGCACCATTGCTTTCCCGTCTGTATCAACAGGAGTCTATGGATATCCGGTAGATAAAGCTGCAAAAACAGCGGTTGAAGCTGTCAAAAAGTTCCTGGATGAGAATCCCGGAAAGATAGATGAGGTTTACTGGGCCTGCTTCGATGACCGTACGCTGGAAGCGTATGAAAAGGAAATATCTCTATAGTTTTTTCAGAGGGAGCCCACATTTCTTACCCATCCCACAGATATGAAATTGTCGAATACGGCCTTCATATCTGTGTCTTCCTCTGCTGTTTCATTATAGTGTCCGTGTACCATTAAGCGGATACCGTTATCCGGCAGCTTCTTAATAATATCGTAGGTATCTCGGAAGATCATGCTCTTTGAGACTTTCCGGTTCCAGAGTATTCCTTTACATTCTTCTGCAGGGCATCCCGGAAAATTAACGTTCCAGATCGTATTGGCCGGGATTTCCATGTTTGTCAGTTCGGAAAGCAGCCCGGAGATATAGGCATTGGCTGTTTCGGGATTGTTTTCTGATTTTTCGGATAATGCAACTCCGACACAGCCCTGGAAAGAGGCTTCAAAGGCGGCTCCCACGGTTGCGGAATACTGGATGTCCGACGCAACGTTATATCCGTTGTTTATTCCGGAAAGAACAATATCAGGCTTTTCCGGCATTATATTCAATATGCCGGCTCGCACACAGTCCGCAGGGGTACCGGAACACTTATATCCCAAAATGCCTTTTACCGGGAACTCCGAGGGAATTACGTCAATATGAGAATGCAGGGTAATGCAGTGTGATGCAGCACTTCTTTGTCCATCCGGAGCTACCACCCAGACATCTCCGAACTCTGCAGCTGCATTTGCAAGACGTAAAAGACCGTTAGCCCCAAACCCATCGTCATTTGTGATAAGAATTTTTTTTGCCATGATCCGGCTCCTTTATGCTTTTCGAATGTCATGTCCAATCTATCTTTTACACAGCATATCCATTATAATGAAATACGGACAGAACACAAGTCAGGGGGCAAGACAGGACAAGTCAGCGGGGACGGTTCTCAGTGACTTGTTTTTGCCTACAAAAATAAGTCACTGAGAACCGTCCCCACTGACTTAAAAACAAACGGGAGAGCGATCATGAAGAAACTCAGAACAGGGATAATAAAGAAGACAGCGGTTCTTTTGGTCTTTACGGCTTTATTTTCTCTCTTTGCCGTGACGGCCTACGGGGCGGATAAGACCATAACGGGGCTTGGAACGGGGGCCATCGGAAATCCGACGGTGCCTGCAAACGAAAACTCCGCCTGGAGAGGCAGCTTTGTGTATTATGGGAAATATGACGGCACAAATCCCACGAAATACCGTGTGCTGGATAAGGCCTCCACGGACTTTGGCGTAAGCGGCGGAAGTCTGCTGCTGAACAGTAACAGCACGCTCTATAATGCGAAGTTTGATGAGGACGGTAGTGCGAACAGCCCAGCTACAAAGGCAGATGAATGGGCCTACAGCGATGTAAAGAGAGGCTTGAACGGCGGCAGTTTCCTTGCAAAGGAGGGCAACTTAACCGCAGCGGAGAGTGCTGCCATAGCAGAGAGCACAAAAGCTGCCGCATCGGGAGGAGATGGCACCGGCAAGTCAGGGCTTGGTTATGCATCTCTGTCCGGGGATAAAATATTCCTGCTGGACGCTAAGGAAGTCACAAGAAGCAGCTATGGATATTCCGGCACGTATGGATTTTATGTAGAGAACAGAAGAAAGAGCGGGAGTGAATCGTGGTGGTGGCTGCGGTCACCCCTCTCCAGAAGTGATGATACGGGCGCCGGCATCGTGGCCAATAATGGCGCAGTGGATGTCTGCTATGTGGGCATCGACGACGGTGTGAGTCCCGCTTTTAATGTCAATCTGTCATCCGTAATCTTCTCATCCCTTGTTTACGGGACTGCCGGGCAGCCCGGAGCGGAATACAAGCTCACCTTGTCGGATAATAAAATAGAGATCAAAGTACCGGAGGGTGAAGCAGCAGTAAGGAGTGCCAATACACTCACCATCCCTTATGCTATAACCGGGGAGCATAAAGATAACGCTTCCCTTGTTTCCGTGCTGGTAACGGATAAAAACTATTATGAAGAGGATGCGGAAGTCCTCCAATACGGGGAGCTGAGTGTTAACGGTGCTTTCCGCACTTCGGGTACCGGGACTTTTACCCTTGCCCCGGAAAACTCCTGGGAAGATAATTACCATATCTATATTCTTGCGGAGGATCTGAGGAACGGCAAAGAGACCGACTATGCAAGCACACCTTTCGAGATCAGGCCCGGTAAAAAGAAGGTCTCTGCAAACGTGATCTTTAAGGTAGAGTACGGGTGCTGGGATGACGGATCAGCTGAGGATAAGACCGTCATCCTTTCAAGAGACGAGGACGAGGATCTGGCCCTGGTCCTGAATAGTGATCAGATCCCCGCTGTGGGCAGTAAACCTGCCGATGGTTTCAAGGCAGGATCCTGGGATACGGTTCCGTCCACAAACAGGGAATATACGGAGAACACGACCACCACATATACCTATATCTACGCTCAGGATGGCGATAAACCGGAGCCGACAGAGTACAGCATTTCTGTTGCGGCAGAAGGACCAGGTACGGTATCGGCAGACAGGACATCAGCAAAAGCAGGGGAAAAGGTCAACCTTACTGCAATGCCTGAAAGCGGGGCTCATTTTAAGGAGTGGAAGGTCACTCCGGATACAGTGGTGATCAAGGATAACAGCTTCACCATGCCGGATTCAGACGTGACTGTCAAAGCGGTTTTTGAAAAGGATATCACACCTCCGGAACCCACGCCTACGGAACCGACACCTCCGGAACCCACGCCTACGGAACCGACACCTCCGAAACCCACGCCTACGGAACCGACACCTCCGGAACCGACACCTCCGAAACCCACGCCTACGGAACCGACACCTCCGAACCCCACGCCTGTGGAACCCACGCCTGCGGAACCCACGCCGCAGGAGCCCACGCCATCGGAGCCAACACCTCCGGAACCCACGCCGCCGGAGCCTACGCCGCCGGAACCGGTACCATCGAAACCAATTACGCCCGAAACTGTCGTGCAGGAGACATATAAGGCGGTGAATCTTAATGGTCTGACCATTGCGGGTCTGTCCCTTGATATAAGACTGTACGGCCATAAGAATACCGTGTCATATAACGGACGCACCCATGTTGCCAAAGGAACGGCTCTTAAAGGGAAGAATAAAAATGCAGCAGATCTGGATATCGGAGTGGAAGGCATTCCGGGTTTTGTCGCTGCGAAGTATGTTTATGGAAATACCAGGAACGCTTCCGAAGGAAAAGCATGGTTTACCGTAAGGCTTAATGCCGACAAAGCATCCCCTTCGTACAACGCATTAAATGACACGGACAGGAAGAAGCTGGGAAGGGAGCTTAAGAAGATCAATAAGACTCTTAAAAAGAAGGAGAACCGCGTATTTTTCAGCATCAAGCCGCTGGATCTCGGAGAGTTTAAGTATGACGGTTCCGGAAGCGGCGGTGGAAAGCTCTTTGTCCGTAAGGACGGGAGCGGGGACACCCTGGTTCTGAAGACGGAAAAGAGACACTATATTGATCCGAAGACCTATACGGTAAAGGACAGGAAAAAACAGATATTATATGCAACATTGTCCGGATATGAATTCACGGTTCCGAAGAAAGAATATAAGAGAACCGGTCTTGGGCAGATCAACGGGAAAGGAAGGAGCCTTGTAGGGATTTTGGAAAGTGCGCCCCGAAACGACGGATGAAGAAGCCTTCCCCTCCGGGGTGCTTATTCCTTCCTGCCAAAGGACTCAACAAAATAATTTGTTACTCTTGAAACGTCCATTTCCTTTGAGAAAGCGATGCTTTCATTTTCGCTGCCGGCATTCAGCTTGTACGTCTCGGAATTCGTGGATGCCAGATAGAAAAAGTGGAAATAGGGGTGACGCTTTTTTACCATCATAGCTTTGAAAAAGCCCATGAATTCTCTTAGAGTAAAGGCGGCATCCATGCTTATCAGTACTATATCCGATCTGAGCATCAGTATGCCCGCCTCTTCAAAGTCGAAACGGCTCACAAATATGCGGAAATAGGGCTCCAGATGGAGTCTGAACTTCTCCACGTATTCGGTATCATTATCAATTATAAGGAAAGTGGGCTTACTCCTGTCCGGTATAAACCTCTGCTTTAATATCTCATCGGGAATAGAAGAAAAGGCCACATGGTATAAGATCACTTTATTTATGTACAGAGACGGAACCAGATTCTTTATGATCTCTACCTTTTCCTTTTTTCCATAGAGATAGAGGGTCTTTTCCTCCTCAATGCAGATATCCCGCAAATATAACCCCAGTTTTTTAAGGGTATCATAGTCTTCGTCCGCCGCACAGACCAGAATGGTATTTGAACGGTCACGGATCTTTATAATCTCTTTCAGATCAAAGCTGCTCCAGGTCACATAAAAATCTTTCTTTTTGAAAGATGATTCGTATTTATTTTTATCGCTGGTTACAACTATGATCTGATTCATAAAGCAGTCCTCCGTTAACAATTAGCGTATTGTTCTGACTCTGATGTTAGTAATAACCTGCTGAAGCTGCTTTAACAAGAGGGGTGTTTACACGTTACTTATCGTAAGCCTTGGAAAATAACAGCCGGGAGACGAATTCAGATGAGAAAGATAATTGATTAGTTACATTGAAAAATAAATAAGTCATAAAATATACTTTGAAAGTAGACTTTGAATAATGGATATCAGAAACCGTATTCGTGACAAAATTGAGCCTCGGATATATGCCGAAATTAAAGACTATGCGGATGAAAAAGGAAAAAAATTTATTAAAGTGTCTGCCAAGGGCACAGATATACCGTATTCCTATGACGGCAGATATTATGTTCGTAATATGTCAGCTGATGAGCAGGCATCAAATGATATTTTAAGAAAGATGCTGGCCTCTTCGGATGCGGATATCATCCGACAGAAAGCTTCCCCTGTACAGCAGCTTACATTCAGATCCTTTTTTGCGATTCTTTCCGGTTTGGGGATTCACCCGAAGGATTCAGAGGAGTTTTATAGCAAT
>CAMJPM010000128.1 GCA_946407725.1 uncultured Lachnospiraceae bacterium | reverse complement strand
AGATATTCGCAAAAAGCTCGGTTCCGGCTGTAAAATTATCGTTCGTAAAGCTTATATTAGCTTCCCCCACGGTTTGATGGCCCATACCATAGCTTATGGCGTAGATCCCTGTTCCTTTCCGGTAATCACCGCTTCCGTCGGGATCAGTCATAAAGAAGCTTTCCCCGTTCTTTTTAACCTCCTTTAAGTAACTGAAGTTTCCTTGTGTGAGTATCAGAAGGGTAGTCCGGCTTCCATTATCCTTTATGGTACTGTCCGCATTATCTCCGGAAGCTTCCTCTCCCTTAACGCCAAGGGCGATCTTCGGAGCAGTAAATGTAAACTGGTCTAAGCCGCCTTTTTTGTAATCCGGAAGCTTTCCAAGATATGCGTTTGCAGCATCCTCGCTCTGCCAGCCAAGGATCTGGGAATCCTCAAAAACATCCATGTGGTTCATGGCAAGGATTACGCCCTTTCCCCAGGTTCCTGTTTTCGGATCATATTTACTCATACAAAGGGCATTATTGGTGGTATCGGGAACAGTGGAAACATATACTGCCGCAAGAGCTCCCTCACCGTCAGTGCCTATTACTGTTTCCGCCCTTCCTGTCGCGGAGGTCTCTCCCGTATTTAAATTGCCTTGAAGCTCCTCGTCTTTAGCAAAGAAAGGAATGATATGACCGGCTTCGCCCTTGCATATTGAATAGATGCTGTCCTCTCTTATAAGATAGGTGCAGCCGTTCATTTCAAACAGCAGGAAGTCCTCTGTATCATCCCCTGCTGCTTTTAAGGGATCTTCCGTATCGCCATTAAGTATGGAAGGCTCTGCTTTTTCCCCTTCTTCAAGGAAATTTCCGAGTCTGGCGTTAAGGAATTGAAGGTTTGCAAAGTAAGGCTCCTCATAGGGTATTACCCGTCCGCCTGAATAGATGCCGTCCTCTTTAGCTCTATTGTCTTCATAATCATAAAGGGTGCGTATACAAAAGATTCTGCCCCATTCATAGCTGTCACCGGTTTTGGAAAGCCCGGAAAGACAGAGCCGCCTTATGGTAAGCATGTTCTTTATATCATCAGATGACTTATTTCCGTTTGCGTCAGTAAATATGGTCTCCCTTGTTGTAAATGCGGCCAAATATCTGCTGTTACCGCTTTCTTCGCCCTTTTCCCCTTCGATAAGGGAAAAATTGTCTATGGTCTGTCCCTCGGGGATCATCTGCCTGTAGGTGATCCCGTTAATGCTGACAGAAATATGATTCTGCTTTCCCGCGCCGTCCCAGATGGCTTCTAAGGTTGAAAGCCGGTATTGTCCTATTTCCCTTTTGGATTTCTCCTCATCGGAGCTGCCGCTCCCGTTTGGATCGAATCCCGCTGTCTTTAAGACTTTAGCGTAGCTTTCCGATGCCTCTTTTCTTTCTTTATCTGTCATCGGCAGGGCATCGATAAAGGCGCTCCCGTGCTTTCCCCTGGAAATGGGGAACAGGGCTCTGTTCGCGGAAACTCCCCTTACTGTTTTTGCCAAAGTAAAGCCGGTCTCTCCGGCTGTATCAAAGGAGGCATTCTTAACAACTGTATTTTTCGACATATCCCGGATGGTTTCACTACCGGAGGTATCCGCTTTGCCATGGCTTATCCAGGTAACATATATGGTACTTCCCTCTGCTATGGCATTAAATTCCAGATCCCCGGTGCCGTCATCATTTCCGCCGGACAGGGTGTCCACAGGGATATAAG
Source organism: uncultured Lachnospiraceae bacterium (assembly GCA_946407725.1). Classification (GTDB taxonomy): domain Bacteria; phylum Bacillota; class Clostridia; order Lachnospirales; family Lachnospiraceae; genus NK4A144. The sequence goes on along the minus strand of CAMJPM010000128.1, from coordinate 5,103 downwards.
GAGTCGGGTGGATGACAGATTCCTCGTCCGGAAGAATGTCATCAAGAGGATTTACAAGCCCTACGCTGAGTGCGCCTCCGGTGGATACAAGGCGGGACAGTACCAGCATCGGACGGTCCGCTTCGCTCCTTGCACCGTCTCTTTCAATGGTATAAAGCACATAGTTATTTCCGCTTACGCTTAAGACCTGATAGTCGGATCCGAGGAACAGACCGTCTGCGAGCTTAAATGAGCTTACAGAGCTGTTATAGCCTGATAACTGGAAGGGTATATCCGGGTCGTCAGGGTCATAGGCCTTTAATATGTCTGTGTCCTGACCATTGTCTTCATCCTTTCCATTTTCCTTTGTTATCTTTTCCTCATTCCCCATATGTGTCCAGGTATAGTACCAGCCTTTATCCTTGCTGTAATTAACCGCTATTCCAATGGCATCCATCTCGTAGCTGACGCAGAAGATCACTGCCCTGAAGCCTAAGGACAGGGCGAACTTTGCAGATACAAGCTCAAAAGGTTCATATTTGTCCTCTTCCTTATTGTATGCTCCCAGAGTCATGTTCGCATTTGCCACGAGCTTTATGAAGATCTCCGCTTTCAGGAATTCAACCCCAAGTCCGGCGCCTACCTCCAGGGCGACCCTCGGGCTTATCCTTACGCCGCTCCAGTATACGGTTTCCTTATTCCTCTCTACGACATTTAAGTAGCTGATGGTGGAATCCTCAAGAGCTGTGATACGGACATAATATTTCTTGTCAAAGCGCATGCCCTCGTTGTTTCCCAGCCTTATTATGCCCTTCTTTCCGCCATCTGACTTCACAAAGCCATTATTCATTGTCTTTATGACAGAACCGTCCTTTTTGTCCAGGATCTCAATATAGACTTTTCCCTTGAACTGCAGGGAGATATTCTGGTAAACGGTGGAGAATCCGGTATTGCCTCCTTTTTTCAGTGTCCTTGGCTGGTCCTCCTTTATAAAGGGAATATCCCTTTCCTTAACCGTCCGTTCTACAGTGGCACCGGTGCCTATACCTAAGCTTATGTTTACGGAGACATAGACATATACTATCGGACAGATAGAGAAGCGGTAGGTATATTTAAAACTGAAGCCCCCTATAACGGTGAGGGTCCACTCATTGAAGTAATACTCATTGCTGACGCTGTCATATTTTAAGACATAGGCCATGGAAAGGCTTAAGCTTGCGCTAACCCTGCTGCTCTTTAAGGCTCCGGTTTTAGCGCCGTTCTTCATCACATCCTTGTAGCCATTATTTTTCCAGTAATCTTTTATATTGGAAAAATCACCCGGATCATGCATCCATGCCATGGCTTCATTCCATTTCTTTTCATTAGGTCCTATGATGGTTTCAGGGAATCCCCGCGTGGGATTGCTCTTGCCATTGATACTTGTCTTTGAAACCACGGGGACAGACAATGTGATCATGACCTTGTCCTTATTGGTTATGATGGTCACATAGCCAAAGGCGCTGAAATTCATCAGGCTCACATCCATCCCGAAGTCAGGGGTGAGCTCCGTATAAGGGGAACCACTCTCAGAAGGATTTACATTTCCCTCTCCCATACTCGGGGTTTCCGTATCCGAAAGATACGATGCGTCCGGCACCGTGCTTCTGCGTATGAGCTCAGTGCTTTCAGGCTTAAGCTTTTCAGCGCTTTCAGGATCGGCTTTCAGTTCCTCAGAGGTCTTCTCCTGTTCTGTTACGCAGAGGGCGACAGTGGAATTCCCGGTAAATGATCCCAGATAACCGTTTATATTTGCCCTGCCCTTTTCATCCGTCTGCATTCCCCTGTCACTTTCAAAGGTCACATCCGCTAACGGGATATTGTCCCCGGCAAGGCTGTGCTCTATGTAGATCGGGTCCGGATTGGTGAAGGGATATATCAGGTTGCCGTGGAATTCAGGCTCCCAGGAGAAGGTATAATTATTATCCTTATCCACCTCATGCTCTAAGGGATGCCGGTCCCCTCCTAAGGGCACATCCACAAATTGCACCAGACTGGCTTTTGTTCCATACATGGGGTGGTTATCGGAGGTGCGTCCTCCGTCAGCTCCCGGACCGCTCAAGATATAGCGGTAGCTCTGCTGTTCCTCCGTCAGGCCTGAATATACGGACTGATCCGTTATACTGGAGGCAAAGGCAGGGAGTACCTGTGCCATTTTGGAATCCCCGTTTATTGGTTCATTAAGGTTCCGGGGAAGCATGGTATAGTATATCTTCAGGAAATATTCACCGTACTTTCCGTCATCAAGCTTCTCCGGCTGGAAATTTACCTCGTTATAGCTTTCATTCTCATCTAAAACCATGATAAACCGGTCCTTCGATCCGGATGGGAGATTAAAGTAACCGGTGTCGCTGTTGTAGCTTCCGGAGATCTTAGCATCGCCGTCCCCGTCAAAATAAAGCTCCGTCCTCACCACCTTTGAGGTCATTGTACAGTCCGCACTAAGGAACTCCTTATCGTAATAGGCAAAGCTCAGCTTCCCCATGGAAAGATCCGCGACTGAGAGCCATATCCGCTCATTTCCCCTGTACAGCTTATTATTGAAAAGAATCCGGTCATTTGCGCTCCGGTTAAAATTGATATACTGTACATTTTCCAGTGTTCCAAGCTCTGCCACGGGGTTTTGGGAGTCTGTCCAGCTGTCAGAAATATTTATCCTACTCTCGGTTATATTGGTTGAAAAATAGGGGGCAGAAGAAGTCACATCGCTGCAGCCCAGGGTGATGTAGCCCTGACCGCTGTTTTTGAAGCTCTTCCAGGCGTCGCTTATCCGGCCGTTGTCGATCTCCGTCATGGTTTCACCGTTGGCGTTTGTCCTCCGGGGCACAGAGGGGGTCAGATCCAGAAGGAGGCTCTGGCTTCTGGTCATGACGATATTTATCGTATATTCGTCACTAAGGTCTGCATTTGTCATGTCATCCCATAAAAGGGTCACATAGAAATCCCTGCTGCTGCTCTTATCTACTTGTACGCCATTTACAATGCTGCCGTCCTTCCGGGTCACATAGACAGCGGAATTAAGGACATCTCCGGAATAGGCCCTGTAGCTGTCAAGGTTCTGTAAGGACACCTGTACCTTGCTCCCCACATAGAGCCTGCCGTTATCTGTTACTCCGCCTGAATTGGGAACTATGCTGACCCGGGGCTTCATATTTGAGTATACACCGGAGCTCTCCGTTAATTCCGAAGCCCCGGAGGGAGCGGTCCGGACATTGCCTCCGCCGCTTTCACCATCATTGGAGGTGTGGATACGGAGGCGGAGGTTATTATTGAAGGCGCGGCGGTAAAGAGTGCCCCTTGTGATACGGCTGTACACTTCAGCCTTTGCGTCATGGGCGTCATGCCGTGAAAGCCCGAGAGCAAGTCCCGTCACATCAGAATCCATGTTCCAGTCTGTATTTATGGAGCCGCCTGTAGAATAATTAATTGAATACTCTGGCCAGCTGTCTTTCGTGCAGCTCGGGCTGCTTGACACGCGTTTAATGTATGAAGGGGAAGATTTTTTGGTGATGTCTGCCCAGCCATAGACATATTCAAGGCCGTACCAGAAGAGATCGCCGTCTGAAGCGAGATGGGCGTTATATTTAAAATCCCCGTTAAAGCCGGAAAACATCTGGGGCATATTGGGGATAATAAGGTTAGCAGTGCCGGGAGATTTGCTGCTTAACTGCCAGCCTGTTCCGTTGGCGCTTCCTTCGCTCCAGCTGGCATAGTCATTTTTAGAGGATCCTGCCACGAAAGCCTCATCACCCCAATAGCTTCCGCTGTGGCTGTCCGGAAAGCTGATCTCTCCGTAGTTGTAGGTTTTTAAGATCGGTATGTCGTCGTTCTTATCCTCGTTTCCGGCATACCTGTACTCATTAAAGCCTGCAATATCTCCGTATAAGATCTCGTCCTCAGGGATCTCCACCTGTTCACCGGTAACCGTGTCATCACCCACGCTTACGGCGGCCTTGTCTTCTACCGTTACGCCGCTTGATATGTCATAAGATCCGCTGTTAAACAGCATGGTCACAAGGTTCTGGTTTCCTGAAACAGATCCCGCGCTGTTTATAACCCTGACCTCTATTTCATTTCTTGAAAGGGTGCATTTATTATTGCTGTCACCCTTAAGCTCTCCGAGTCTTATATAGAAAGTGCGGGGGTCGTGGCTTTCTATACCGTCATTGATAAGGGGCACATCTATTTCGGCTTCGTCAATCCCTGCGTAGAATAAGGCATTGCCGCTTACATAGCTGTAATCCTCTCCGGCTTTCGCAGTACCGTTCCTGGTCTCATAATCAATTGTCACCGGAGTCTGATTGCCGCCGTAGCGCTTCAGGCGGATCTTCGCGCTTCCCCCGGCCTTGTCCGCGGAAACACTTTTTTCCGTAAAATCAATGCTGAATGCATCAGGCTCATCATTATCCCGGACCGATAAGGACAGGGTGGCAGCGGCACTCAAAATATCCGCGCCATAATGATCCGCGATAGTGAATGTTCCGAATTTCACAGGTTCTGACCTTTGATCCTCCGGTGACTTTATGCGTATTTCCTTAACCCATTCTCCGTCTGCAAAGGTCATTTCGAAGACATAGCCGGAATAGGGATCAGAAGAGTCCATTTCAAGAGGAGAAAAGGTCTGCTCAGGATTTAAGTCTATATCGTCAGGTTTTTCCGGAAGTTCCTCCTCCGGCTCCTTAACATAGGAAACGCCTTTTAGGGATTCAGTGCAGCAGCGCTTGCCGTCTTTCTGGAAAACACAGCGGAAATCGTATTTCTCTATGCTGTTTTCTGACACCACGAATTCCGCCTTTGTGGCATCCTCTACATCCTGCCACTTCCCGTCTGACAGAATGCACCACTGCCAGGCTTCGGCTTCACTGTCAACGGTCAGGACCCGGTCATTTTCTCCCGCGTTTTCACCGTAATAGGGATCGTTTTTTATCCTTATGTCAGTTTTTTCCGGGGAGGCGCTCCTGCCTAAAGGCTGATACGCTGCTATCGGAAGGGTATCCTCAACCTCGATGGAAATATCGCCGAAGCCCGCCGCATTGTCATAGGATATCCTGTTCTCACTAAGCTGAAGCACGGCAGGATTATAAT
>CAMJPM010000127.1 GCA_946407725.1 uncultured Lachnospiraceae bacterium | reverse complement strand
CAGGTCACCTTCTCTGCCAATGAATCAATGATATGGTCAACGGCTTCCCGGTCACTTTTCTTTAGGGAAGCCATTTTCTTATTTCTTCCTGTCACAGAGCTGCTGGTCAGTTTTGCAAAAATTTCTCCTATATCTGCTTCGCAAAGTTCGGCATATCCTTTCAGATCCCAGGCCGTGGTGCGCCGGTATCCATATTCAAGGCTTGATATTGCTGACTCCGAAGTATGCAGATACTTTGCCATTTTAGCGGCGGATATATGCTTTGCCGTTCGTGCCGCCGCCAGTTCCGCACCTAACTCCATCAGGAATTTCAGCTCTTCAGCTGAGTGTTTTTCCTTTTTTATCATTACCGCCCCTCTTTGAATCAAACAACCTCTCAATTATACGCCCTATGTTTTTCTTTTCCCCTTTAGCAGCTGCTTCATTGAAGACTTCCATAATTTCATACATGCTTATGACACAGCCGTTCTCATTGCCAGTTTTCCTGCTTATGGACTTTAGTATGGATCTCTTTTTTTCAAAAGTATCCTCATTCTTCACAAGGAATGCATAGTATATTGTTCCGTTCCTGTCCTCCGGATTGATGAATTTCCGGAAAGGTGATTCCTTATCATTTAAGTCCCCGGCCATCTTTTCCATACTGATATCCGGGTTCTCGTCAAATACGCCCTCAACGGATATGTAGGCGACAAAACCGCTTTCATTCACTATCACATCAGGGCCCTCCGATCCGCCAAACATCTCACACCTGACCCCGGCGTTCCTTATCATATCGGTGAGCCATGCCCTGAAAAGCCCGACCTCGTTTTTCTTTGAGTATTTTATGATCCTTTTCCTGTTCGCCAGGTCAAAAAGAATCATATGCTTCCTTTTGAACATAGGGAACCTTTCCCTGTACTGATCCTTTTCTGTTAAATATTCCGGCTTCTCCGTATGCATTTCACTTAATGGTGCGTCAGACATAAAGCCCGCATTATGCGATACATATCTCCTGCCATGTCCTATTTTCCCTTCTCTTTCAATATAGAGGCCGCACCTTATAAGGTCTTCCACCACATCATCTATTATCTGTACACTTTCACTGACCCCGAGTTTTTCTGCATATTCCCTGATGGTTTCCGGTGTATCATGTCCCGTTGTGATGGCCTGCAGCACCACAAACCGTCTGAAATTCAGGTACCCTATGCCGGGATGAAGGGCATTTTCCTTAAGGCATGGAAGGATTTTAGGCATCACTTTTATTATCTCAAATGCGGCTCTCCCTGCATCGGTAAGGGCGTATCCCGGAACATGCGCCTCATGCTCCCTGACCCCGTCATTATGACGCAGTGTGATCTCATTTTCCTCCACCCACCTTGTCTTTATGAGCCATTCCATGTACATCTCTATCCCGTGGCCAAGGTATGAGAAAGTATCCTGCTTCACCTTATAATTCAGCTTCCCGCCTTTTTTCTCTATCATGGCAGGAATTGCCCATTCAGGCCATGTAAGGTTATCAATGCTTCCCTCTGAAGCAAAAGAATCCATGATCTTATATATGGAAACCGGCTCGTTTTCACGATCTAAAATCTCTGCTATCCTGCCGATCTCTGAACTTCGGCATAAGTCCTCGAAGCACTTGAAAATAAGGAACGGGCCGTATATGTACTCCCATTCGGCTCTGTTGGAGCTCCGTTTGGTCCTCCCGATCTCAAAGAGTGTTGCAACCTCCGCTCCAAGCTGTGTTAATGACACATATCCGTCCGTATCCACTTTCAGTCCTCCGGAGCCGAGTAACATCCATATGGTGCCATGTACGCTGAGGTTCGGGATAAAAGGCCGTCTTATGACTGTTTCCTCTCCTGTCCTTATGTTATGTGTAATAACAGGTTTATTGCCCTCTTCTATCATCTGGAACATTGATACCAGCTTGGTGGGGCTTGATTCATTGGCATAGATCAGGTTCAGCGGGATCTTTAAGAATCTCCGGTCATAAACTGTCCCGTTCAGGAGTTCTATCACATGATCAATTTTCTCTTCCAGTCCACGGCTGCATTTTCCCTCGGACGATGCTTTCCTGATCCTCTCCTTCATTCTGTAAATAACGTTGCGATCTATTAAAAACTCTGTTTTTCCGGGAAACGGCTTTGCCATATGCCCGGGACCCGGAGTCAGCGCATCCTTCATTTTTTCATATAATCCGGAGTCTATCTGGCCATGCTCCATCACATATGGTAACGTACTCATTGAGAATTCTACATGAAAGGGAGACCCCACACAGAATATATTGAATATCGGACCCACCTGCTTTTCCATCAGGTGAAAAAAGCTTTTTCTCAGGTCATACAGGCTGTCGTACAGATCCAGCGCTCCTTTTTCATATTTGCTGTCAAGCTTTATTTCCATTTACCTTCGATGATCCTTTCATCTATCCATAGCCTGCTGCTTAATCATTTCCTAATCCTCTATCACAACCTCCGATATTACCTTTCCCTGCAGGCCTAAAAACCTGGCATTAAACTCCTCCAGTAGTTTCCTGTCTTTATCGGAGTATTCCTTATATTGGGAAATGTTGTAGGTTTCATACCTGCTTCCCCCTACAGAAGATTTATCAAATACAATGCTATATCCCCAGGGGCTATAGTCAGTAACAAAATCATCACTGTCTTTTCTGTTAACAAGTGAAAGGATGTCCTTATCCTTCAGGAACGCTTCAAAATCCAAAACATCAGCCGCTGAAACAGCATAGGTCGTGACAATCATAGGTTCATCAAAGCTCTCAGGATAATAACTAACCCCCCGAAGTTCTCCCAAAATGATCTCCTTTTCCGCAGATCTGCATCCCGGTAATAACAAACACCCCAAAAGACATATGGCAAATATTGGTAATGAATTTCTCATAAAATGTCATCCTCTTATTCGCTTTCGTTTTCCAAATATGACGGTTTTGGAAATCCCCGTTTATTCTCCGGTGCCTGCTGCTTTAGCAATCTTCACTATCCTGCTTGTTCCGAGTCTTGATGCTCCCATTTCAATGAATTTCTCCGCATCCTCAAGAGCAGCAATCCCCCCGGCAGCTTTTATCTTTACGTTTTCTCCGATATGCCCCCTGAAAAGTTTTACATCTTCAAATACCGCTCCTCCGGTAGAAAAACCGGTAGATGTCTTGATATAATCAGCTCCTGTATCAGTAACGATCTTGCACATCCGGATTTTCTCATCCTCTGACAAGAGACAGGCTTCTATGATTACCTTTAATATCTTTCCCTCCGTGGCTTTTCTTATCTCACTGATTTCACGGGTCACAAAATCATATTCCCCGGATTTCAGCATTCCGATATTGATCACCATGTCTATCTCATCCGCACCGTTTCTGACTGCTTCTTCTGCTTCAAAGACTTTGGCCTCCAGAGTGGTATTCCCATGAGGAAATCCTATTACTGTACAGACCTTCATTTTATCTCTGAGATACTCCGATGCACTTTTCACATAGCATAAAGGAATACACACAGAGGCTGTATTATATTTAACTGCATCATCACACAGTTCCTTTATTTCATCCCAAGCTGCCTCCGGCCTGAGTAATGTATGATCGCACATAGAAAGAATCTTGCTTATATCTGTCATAATGGCTTACCTTCCTTTCCCCATCCGCCATTTCAAACTTTTCCTCTTAATCAGCTGCCCTTCTTCTGATCCTTATATATCTTCCGCACATTATTCTCGATATTTACGCCATGGATGTATCCGAAGTTCACACCATGCTCCTTTACCACGTTCATGTACTTGAAATAGGTGCTGTGGCTGATGGTATCCGTAAAGAAATACACGTAATCAGCGTTATCTACAATGGAAGCCTCCAGCGTTCCGCTCACCGATGCATCAACATACGTCCAATCCGGGAATTCCTGCTTCATCTTCCTCCGCCAGTTCTTATGACCGCCAATAATAATGATCCGGAGCTCCTTTAGGAATATCTTCATATCCTCAACCGGGATCTCATCACTTACGTTGTCCTCTTCTGTGAGGTTATAGACATGATCCCTGAGTACAACCAGCTCTGTATACTCATAATCCAGCCGGTCTTTTAAGCGTTTATTCTCCTCTGCAATATTCCTGCATCTGGAGAGGTCTCCCTTCAGTACCTTTATATTTCCTTCTTGCTCATGGATTTTAAGGCGTAACGCATCTATTTCTTTTAATAGTGCCTCCTCTTTATACCTCGGAGAACCTTCACCCGCCTTATCATCCGGCCTATCATTCTTTACCGGGTTCACGGTATTGGCAGTACCCGATTTTGCCTGCGGGATATCCCCTGCACAGAATTTCGGAGGAAATGCATCATAGTAATCCGTCCCCTTTTCACCGTAAAACACCTCGTTCATCCGGGCTTCCATTTCCTCCGTGCTGCAGATAAGAGCCTCTGCAGCTTCATAAATACTCGAATAAATTATAAGTTCTTCCTTTGTAAACTCCTTGTTCTTATAGGTTTTCTTAAGGACGGCAAGGGTTCGGGCAAGCCTGCGGGCTATTCCATGATCCATGTTATTGCAAAGCATCACATAGTCCTCGGGATAACCCTCCGAACGGAGTACATTTTCAAGGAATTTACCACACTTGTAGTGCAGATCATACATTTCACCGGTATCCTTAAACCGCTGCTCATTTTCATCCCTGCATGTCTGGAATAACTCCACCACGCTATCCATGAACCCCCAGTCAGGCTCCATGTCGTCCTCATCATTCTTATGAATATCATCCAGGAAAAGATAGGCGAAATTACAGTCAGGTTTTATTTCAATGCCTGACAACTTTGATATGAATAAGATCCTTGCCATAGCAAGACCATTGGTTCCGCCGTGTCCGTTGGAAGCAAGGGACATCAGTTCACCATTGGAAAGTGAACTGAACCTTTTTAGCTGCTTGTATTCCTTACTGTAATAAGTTTTGTAAAGGTAAAGAAAAAGATTCTTCGTATATTGGCTGCCATAATTCACGGCATTCATCATCATGTTCAGAATAAACCGCTCAAACATCCTCTCCGGCCAGTTCTCCGCAGCATCAGTCTCCAAATAATAAACCTTTTCATGATCCTTGATATTCGGATACTCATGCATAAGGAAATCCCTTGCGATAAGGGAGAAATCACTCCTCATTTCATCCGTGATAAAATGCTCCAGAAACAAACAGTCACAGCCAAAAGTATCCGGTGCGGTTCTTTCCTCATCGGACATCATTTCTTCCTTCATCTTTAAGCTAAGAAGGTGCCGGAATTTATCGCTTTCCTCATCAAAATCCGCATCAAACTTATCTCCCGGCATCGGAAGTTTTCTGTTATTCAGGACGTTATCAAATCTCATTGACATTTTCAGTATTTCCGGTCTGATAATCTACGCTATCAGTCTGATCCATCATATTATCCGCACCTGACTTTGCATTCCTCCGTGCTTCCCTAAATGTCTGTACTGCTCTGGAGAAATCCTCCATTTCCTTTTTAATTTCCAGTTCTGTTTTCTTTTTCATAAATCCATCACCCAGGTTCTATCCCATAACGAATAAATGTAAACCGTATGTTGTCATTCTTTATATATCTTCTTGACCAGTTCCCTGGTGGTTTTCTTCCCGACATGAAACTGCTTTGCGCAGGTTTCCACGCATTCTTCCAAGGTAAAGCCTGCCTGTTTATAATCTCTCGCCGCATTCTCCATAAATTCCTTTTTCACTACCGCTACCCTCATCTGCATCGGATCTATTGACATATTTTCAACTCCTGTCTTACGTCTTCCCACAACATTATTTTGGCGCTCTTGCACGGGCAAGGATCATTCAGGATAACACCTCCTTCGAAAAGAAAATGTACCCTTTGGATATTATAACACTTTCCCTGCCGCCGGAGGAAGCTTTATCGGATATCCCTCCTATTCCATCACGCCGTCATTTCTGCACTTCTCATAATGAGGACAATTGACACAGAAACCCTTGCAAAAAAGACTCTTTCCCCTTAAACACTTCCAGATCCAGTATAAAAGCTTTTCCACAGTACTAATCTCCCTTCATATTGAACTGTTTCAAAGGTCTATCAACACCTGATAAACCAAATATGGGAGATTTGTTGTACCATAAACATCACTTCATTTAACGTAACGCATATTATCGTTTCTTTAAGAAAATGCCGGCAGCTATACACCACACTGCCGGCATTTTTTGTCTCATCGTTCAGTCTTCAGCTGCAAAATAGCCCGTTCCTGACTGCATATCTTTAATTGTTTTTACATAACTGAATATCACTATGTCTTTCTGTTTATTTGTAAGCTTGCTTATCGCATCGTAGATTTCCTTATCCGTCTTGGCTGTAAGGATCATTGCACCTATAAACAGTATGATCCCGGGAGAACTGGCAAATACGATACTTGATACAACCAGTATTCCGCATATTATTTATTGCCTCATTATCCGCATCACTGAATACAGCATTACATGGAACCCAGACAAGGCTCGATTTCTTACCAATGACTTTGGATGGTCGGGCAACGAAGCAACATCCTCAAAGTATTCATACCATTCATCTGTATCATGGCTTTCTGCAACAATTCTATCAGTAAAGGCACAGGCATATTTATCATCTTTTGATGTAAGCTTCTGTACGATGTTTTCTTTCATCCCAATGCTCCTCCCAAATCCCGATTTGTCATCTAAGCCATACCGAAATCTAACCCTTTAGTACTTCGTGATCTGAAATCTACAATGTTCTGCTCCACGCAATATTGCTTCCAGAATCTCAACCTCAAATATAGTATTTGGTTCCAGGCAATTTAAAACATACAAAATACTTTGTCTGCTGCAATTACACTGATCCGGATCAGTAA
>CAMJPM010000126.1 GCA_946407725.1 uncultured Lachnospiraceae bacterium | reverse complement strand
GAGCCGGAAGGAGTATGTCAGGAATCAGCCATCACATAAAATTTGTGATTGAACCTTTTTATTTATCTTTATCTTATTTGCCTTATAGTTTTTTTCATTTACTTCAACCAGAATTCCTTTTTCACCGAAAAGGCTTATATCCCCTTTGCCTTTTCCGAAGAAAGGAATTTCATGGCTATAGGAAACACGGATACCGTTTTTCTCTTCTGTCCGGTAGTCCATGGGCAGGTTATCGGAAACGGTAATGACTCTGACAGAGGGGGGATTGCTTCCGCTTTCGTCTTTATTCTCATCCTTCTTCCCGTCTTTATTCTCATCCTTCTTCCCGTCTTTATTCTCATCCTTCTTCTCATCTACATAGGTGAGATACCAGGATGAAAAGCTTTCTGTCTCAGCGGGGATCTCTGATCCCGTGCCGGAGCCAACTATCTCAACCTCCCCATTATCAAAGATATGAATGAGATAATAAGTTCTTATCACACTGTTATCGGTATTTACCATATCCACCGGAATCTGGACGGTAAAGGAAACCTTGCCTGAACCGGAGACAGGTTCAGCTTCTTTTTTATTGCTGCTGCCAACCTGTGTAAACAGCTTAATATCCAGCATCACGCCTGCTCCGGCGGTCCCGCCTGTTTTTTCCTTTATCACTTTATCTGCTTTAGCTTTATCATTTTTCGTTTCTTCAGTTTCAATGATGGTTTCGGTGGCAGCAAAGGTTATAGTGAATTTTTCCCCGTTCCTTACCCTATCCTGATCCTCTTTGCTTAAATTGTTCAGCAGGGAAAGGGCAACCTCATCGGGAATCTCCACATCCTTGAAGGAATAACCCTCATCCCCGGTATCCTCCGAGGTGACCACGGTTTCAATCTCTCCGGCAAAACCATCCAGTTTCTTATTTGATACAACCTCTTTCTTTATTTCAAGAGTCGAAACCTCAAGGGGGTCAGATGCCTCCCCGGCGGCTATTTCTCCATTTGCGGCAATTCTTGCGTAGATGCTGTATTTTTTACCGGCTTCCAGACCGGTGAATATCCCGTCAGTTCTCCAGTTTTTTCCATCGTCAATACTGTACTCGGTTCCTTCTGCTGCTTTGACCTGGATAGAATTGCTGGTGGCTTTGATAAGCTCCGGCGTCGCGGCTTTTTCCACTTCTTTTTCCGCGGATCCTTCAGCTGTCCATTTTGCGTACAGGGTGCAGTCAGCTGAAGGAGTGAAGCTCTCGCCGGTATCACCGGCTTTTGTCTTAAATCCTGAGTCGCCAAACCACCCTCCGAAGACGAAGCCTTCCTTTTCGGGTGCCGGGAGGGTGACGCTTCCGTCGGTCCACCTGGCATAAAGTGTGACCGTATCCCCGTCCGTTGACGTTAAGTTTTTCACGGACTGCCTGTCGCTGTATTTTATAGCCCCGTCCTTACTTTCAGCCCAGCCGTCAAAGACTGAAGCCGCAGTGTCGTCTGCTTTATCATTTCCGGATGTTGCGCCGTCATAATTATAGGTCACAGTGTAGCTGCGGCTGTATGCGTTGGCAGTAAGGCTCTGTTCCTTATTATAGGTGAAGCCCTGATCCTCCATCTCACCGGAGGTTGCCCCGTTCCCGTCGAAATGCACCGTATAAGAGTTTTCCGCGGATCCTTCAGCTGTCCATTTTGCGTATAGGGTGCAGTCAGCTGAAGGAGTGTAGCTCTCGCCGGCATCACCGGCTTTTGACTTAAATCCTGAGTCGCCAAACCACCCCCCGAAGACGAAGCCTTTCTTTTCCGGTGCCGGGAGGGTGACGCTTCCGTCGGTCCACCTGGCATAAAGCGTGACAGTTTCCCCGTCCGTTGACGTTAAGTTTTTCACGGACTGCCTGTTGCTGTATTTAGAAGCTCCGTCCTTACTCTCAGCCCAGCCGTCAAAGACAGCAGCCGCTTTGTCGTCTGTTTTATCATTTCCGCCTGTTGCGCCGTCATAATTATAGGTCACAGTGCAGCTGCGGCCGTATGCGTTGGCAGTAAGGCTCTGTTCCTTATTATAGGTGAAGCCCTGATCCTCCATCTCACCGGAGGTCGCCCCGTTCCCGTCGAAACGCACTGTATAAGAGGCGTCTTTATAATGGGCTGTTACGGTGGCTTCTTTCCCCGGCATGATGAATTTTGCGGTCGGTAAAGTATCGCTGCCATCGATAAAGGTTACATCCTGGCTCTTCCACTTATCGAATACCATCCCTGTTTCGGGTGCATCCGCTGTGATAGTGACTACAGAACCCTCGCTGTAGCTGCCGCTTTTGCTGCCGTTTACGACGGTTACAGCATAGCGCTTACCAATCCGCGCCTTTCCTTCACTGTCAAGGATGACAGAATAATCGTTATTGTCACTCATAAAGCGTTCAATGTCTGAATCCGTAAGCCTGCCTTTGTTATATCCACTTACCGCCTTTGCGAAAACCCCGGTGCCCGATTCCATGGTAACGCCGATATCCGCCGTTTCCGCAAGCGCTCCTGTGACGGTGATCATAGCGCTTTCCGCAGCGCTTCCTGCTAAACAGACATTATTAGATACGGTCGTCCCGGCAGAGGCTGGCCCGTTTCCTGTAATCTGCACGTCGCCTTCTACCTTAAAATTACCTCCGGATTCGACTTTTACTCCCCCGTCAAAATTGTTGATGATGGCGCCGTCCTTCATAGTGAGAGTCCCGTCGTTTTTGACAATTACACCCCATCCTTTGCGGGCAGCGTAATTCCCGTTGATTACGCCTCCCCTGACCTTAAAAGATGCAAATCCTTCGTATTCTCTCTCGGTCTGATTGTCTGAATTGTCGGTCACGATCAGATTGCCATTGCAGGTTATCATAGCCTTATTATCATTATAATTAATGTCCTTATAGCGGATAATGTGATTGTTTAAGTCGAGAGTGACAGTTTTGCCATCTGAAATAACTATATAATCATCATCATACATTTCTATGTTTTCAAGAAGCCTGACCGTATCACCGTCCTGAGCATTACTAAGCGCAGATACTAAGCTGGCCCCACCGGTTTTTTCTCCATTGCTAATAATTTCTACAGGGCAGGGATATAGTTTTTTGCAGTAAGCGTTTAATTCAGCCCCATCGCTAATCGTTGTTTCATCTGTATATATATCCTCCCCATTTGTGTAATAGAAGCCTTCAGCCACGGTTACTTTCGAGCCGGGTGCATAGGCATCGCCGGCGTTAGAGGAATTTTCACTATTTCCCCCACTGACATCAATTCTTCCACCGGCAAGAGTCACATTTCCATTGATTCCATATCCTCCCCGGTTATTGGAGTATCCTACGCCGCCACTGACGTAAAGCTCTCCTCCTGTAAGAGTTATATCGCCAATTATGCCCGTTCCGCCAGAACCATTATTATAAAGATTACTACCATCTCCCCCGGTAACATTTACAATGCCGCTGCTGACGGTTGTATGAGAACAAACTACCCCATTGCCGCCTTTATAATCATTTACTTCCTTATTATGTTCGCCTTGAATATTAATAATATGGGGATAAGCATCAATCGTCAGATCCCCGCTTATTTTGACAGCATCAGCGCCGCCTCCGTTATTAGGATTGTTTCCTATTTCTATTATATTTTTATCAGTACAACCTTCTGATGCCCGGATATGTATGCTTCCTTCTCCGGTGATGCTATTTAATGTGATGGCTTGAGAATTTACCGGCTCCGGAATCTTGAGCGTAAGAACTGCGTTATTTACAAGTTTAACAGATCCATAGTAAAATGGATTCAATGTCCAGGTCGTATCCGTTGATATTTCGGTATCCGTATCCGCCATCGCTATGCTTCCCAGCATCGGGAAAACTACCAGCAACAGCAGGAGGCTCAGCACAGTACTTATAAAAACACTGAGTATAGCAATTGTTTTTCTTTTCTCCTGTTTCATTTCAAACCTCCTTAGTTTATCCGCTTGTATAGTAAGCGAAATAAATAATTTCGCTTACTATAAAGCCTCCGGCGGATGCGCACGAATTTTGTAAGGAAATACGCCGCTTTTAGCGGCCAAAATTCGGCGCAGTAAACGACAAAACGAAAAGAGTTTTGTCGTTTACTATAACAATATATGATAAAACAGTCTGCTTTATTATTCAATAGCTCCGCTCAAATCGTTACAATTCAGCCGCGCGGGATCAGGCTCTTGACCCTGATATCATATCTTGACATAATAAAAAAGTAAGGAGATCCGTAATGTCAAAAACTGAGAAGTATATCATAAAATTTCTAAAAGATAATTATACCTGTCTTTTATGGGGCGCTGCCACTGTACTGGGGATCATCCTGCGCTGCTGCTGTATGGGTTTTATATCAGACGATATGACAACCTTTCTCTTACCCTGGTATAAGATCATCGCGGAAAAGGGCTCTGCTTCTCTTGCTTCGCAGGTGGGCGACTATAATATCCTGTACCAGACCATAATTTATTTATTTACCTTGCTGCCTCTGAATCCGATATTTGCTTATAAGCTCCTGTCCTGTATTTTTGATTACGCTTTGGCGCTTACCGCGGCCTTCCTTGCGGACGGGGTGGATGAGGATTTTTACAGGAGACTTTATTCAGGAAGATTTGTGGCAGCATATACGGCGGTTCTCTTCTGTCCCGTTGTTTTTCTTAATTCCTCCCTCTGGGGACAATGCGACTCGATATACAGCTTTTTTATCCTGGCTTCGCTTTTTTCCCTTACAAGGAAAAGATACCGAGCCGCGTTCATTCTCTACGGGCTGGCATTTGCCTTTAAATTCCAGGCGGTCTTTGCCTTGCCCTTTTTCCTGATCCTTTATCTCATATCGGAAAGGTTCTCAATAGTAAAATTTCTGTATATCCCGGTTGTTTTGGAGCTTTCCGCGCTCCCCGGCATACTGTCGGGACGGAGTATACTTTCCCCGTTCTTAATTTACCTTGATCAGACATCTACCTATAACGCGGTTTCAATGAATTATCCCAGCTTCTGGAATATACCTGTTATGGACTGGGCCGGGGCAGACGGAAGTTACAGGGAGTTTAAGCTGATAGCTGTTATCTTCACCGCCGCGGTTCTTGGCATACTCCTCCTTTTGGTACTCCGCAGGCAGATAATTCCCACCCGGGAGACGCTGACAGGCCTCCTTCATATCACGGTATATACAAGCGTTTTATTCCTGCCCGTAATGCACGAACGCTATGGATATCTCTATGAGATCACCGGTCTTATCCTGGCCTTTTATAACAGGAAATATATCCTTCCTGCCGTCGGTCTTATTTTGTTATCATGCGCCACCTACAGCTATTTTCTTTTTGGCGCGGAATATCCTTTTCTGCCGGCTGCTGTCTTGAATGTCATGCTGTATGCATGGTATCTGTGGCTTGTTTTTTCAGAAACCTTCAGCGGCAGACAGAGTGAAGGAGGCATTGCTTTGTGACGGGTTACTACATACTTATTTTTCCGGTCATCATATTTAATCTGATAACATTATGCTTTTTGCCCTGCTTTCCTTTGCTGAAGCGTCCCTCAGCCTGTCCCTCCGCAGATGAAAAGCGTATGAGAAGGCGGGATTATATAACTATGTCCGTTATCACCATTGTTTACGGCATTGTGGCCTTTACGGGTCTCGGAGACCGGAAGGGCGTCAGCAGCTTCTGCCGTTTTGATGAGCTGGGGCAGGAGGCGGTGATAGAGTTTAATGAGCCTCTTCTGCCGGGTTCCATTATGTATTTCGGGGGGATATATACCGGGAACTATGGCTTAAGCTTCTCTTCTGACGGCAGTGCCTTTTCAGCGCCGGAGGAGCTCCCGCAGCAGCATGGACAGGTCTTAAAGTGGAATTATTATGATATTTCCCCTGACCACGGACCGGTAAAGTCGGTGAAAATAACCTCCGATTATTATCTTTGGCTGGGGGAAATGGCTTTTTTTGATAAAAACGGGGAACGGATAGATGCATCCCGGCTGACCTTTAATGCTTTTGCGGCGCCGCTTTTTGATGAGCAGGAAATGGTGCCTGAATATCCTTATTACTTAAACAGTGCATACTTTGATGAGTCATATCACGTACGGACTGCCATAGAACACATGGAGGATATCTGGCCCTATGAGATATCCCATCCTCCCCTGGGAAAGATAATCATATCCCTGGGTATAAGGCTCTTCGGGCTCACACCCTTTGGCTGGCGCTTTATGGGGACATTGACCGGGGTGCTTATGCTGCCTTTTATGTATCTGTTCCTTAAAAAGCTGTTCGGCGGCTTCATTATACCCTGCTGCGGCACCCTTATTTTTGCCTTTGACTTTATGCACTATGTGCAGACAAGGATAGCCACTATTGACAGCTACGGCGTATTTTTTATCCTGCTTATGTATTTCTTTTTCTGGATGTATCTGGAGGTTCCAAGGGGCGAAGGCATATCCCGAGGGAAATGGCTCCCTGCCCTTATGCTGTCCGGAATAAGCTTCGGTCTGGGGACGGCCTGCAAATGGATCTGCCTCTATGCCGGGGCGGGACTTGCGCTGATATGGCTGATCGATCGTATACAGAGGGGAATTCTCATGCGCAGGGAAGGCAAGAGCCGTTTCTTTATCCGGGAAACCGGGGAAAATGTGCTGTGGTGTGTTCTTTTTTTCGTGCTGATACCGGCTGTCATATATTATTTGAGCTATTATCCCTATGGCCGCGCGCAGGGATTGGAGGGCGTAACCATGTTCTTCAGCCGGGAATATGCGGGGATTGTGCTTGAAAACCAGAGCTTTATGCTGAATTATCACTCCGGGGTTCATACGCCCCATCCCTATGCCTCCCGCTGGTATGAGTGGATACTGGATATCCGTCCCATTCTCTATTTCCTTAAGGACTTCGGGGACGGAACCCGCTCAAGCATTGCCGCCTTCTTGAACCCCGTACTCTGCTGGGCCGGCCTTGCGTCCGTGATAATGATTGCGCCCAGAGCGGTTCTCCTTCGTGATAAAAGGGCGGGCTTCCTGTGCATCGCCTATCTCGCTAACATTCTTCCATGGATTATGGTACAACGTATCCTCTTTGCTTATCATTATTTTGCAATGACTGTATTCCTTGTACCGGCGCTATGCTCTGTATTTGCCCCGCTGGAAAAGGAGGACAGGCGCGTATTTATCCGGAACCTGTGTGGGCTTACGGCACTGAGCGTCTTTCTCTTCGCCGTATTTTATCCGGTATTAAGCGGCATCCGCACGCCGGTATGGTATATCCGCGGGGGATTACAGTGGGTCAGGGGTTTCTGGCAGTTTTAAGCTTGCGGGTAAAACGCAGGTGGAGGCTTATTGATACGCAGCACGCACACTACGTGTGCAATGTGCTGCTAAAACACTCACG
>CAMJPM010000125.1 GCA_946407725.1 uncultured Lachnospiraceae bacterium | reverse complement strand
ATCATCTGCAGGATATATCTCTGGATGAGAAATACTCAGGTATTTGCGGTATCACAGAGAAAGAAATGACAGATAATTTCATGCCGGAGATCAGGGCACTTGCCGACAGGCGTAAGCTTTCCGAGGGAGAATGTCTGAAAAAACTGAGGGCAAAATATGACGGTTATCATTTTGCGGAAGAAAGTGAGGGCGTTTATAATCCTTTCAGCATCCTGAATGCCTTTTCAGAAAAGAAATTCGGTTCCTACTGGTTTGAGTCGGGAACACCGGCTTTTTTGATTAATAAATTAAAGGAAACAGGATTTGATCCAAAGAGAATCACGGATGATGAAATATATGCGGATGAAAGGAAGCTGTCAGATTACAGAATTGATAACCCGGATCCTTTGCCTCTTCTATATCAGAGCGGTTATCTTACCATAGCGGATTATGAAGAGGATACGGAGAGTTACCTCCTGGATTATCCGAATGATGAGGTCAGATACGGTTTTTTGGAAAGCCTGGCGCCGATGCTTTTACACGGTGAAGATGGGGAAGGACCCCTTGACGTACGGAATTTTGTAAAGGATATTAAAAACTGCGACACTGATTCCCTTTGTGAGCGTTTCACGGCGCTTTTTGCGCGGATTCCATATCCGGAGAACGGTGATGATAAGTATATTGAGCGTGATTTCCAGAATGTGATCTATATCACATTCATGCTGCTCGGACAGTTCATCCATACTGAGCTGCACAGTGCGAAGGGAAGGGCTGACGCAGTGGCGGAAACACAGGACTATATCTACATCTTTGAATTCAAGAGAGACAAATCCGCTGAGGAAGCGTTGGAGCAGATAGATGAAAGAGGCTATGATAAGTCCTACGCCGCCGACAGACGCAGCATTATAAAGATCGGTGTAAATTTTGATTCCGAAAAGCGGAACCTTGATGGATGTATGGTGAAGAGGTAGATAAGAAGACGTGTCTTTAAGCTATCTATGTTGTTGATGCCCTTGCTGTGATATACTTAATTAAAGCTTTTAAGAAGGGTTGACAATATAGGAAGGAGCGCTATATATGGATCTGAAGATTCCGGCAAATTATGATGGGACATATACCGTTGAAGATTATTATAAAACTCCGGACGGTGTGCATATGGAACTGATAAACGGGGTTATTTTCAATATGGCGCCGCCGAACAGAGCGCATCAGAAGATTTCAGGTGAAATATTCGGGATTATTCACGATTACATCAAAAGCAAAGGCGGATCCTGTGAGATTTACGCCGCGCCCTTTGGCGTGCAGCTTTTCCCTGATGATGATACTACAATAGTGGAACCGGATATAAGCGTTATATGCGATAAGAACAAGCTTACAGACCGCGGCTGTACCGGAGCCCCTGACTGGATAATAGAGATAATATCTCCCACCACCACCTCCCGTGATTACATTAAAAAACGGACGCTATATAAAAAAGCGGGAGTACGGTACTACTGGATCGTGGACTATTCCTCTGATGCTGTCACTGTGCTGGATTATTCAAAAGACAGCAGTGATTCATATTCATTTGAGGATACTGTCCCTTCAGGGCTGTACGAAGACCTGGAGATAGACTTCAAGAAGATCAAAGAGACCCTGACATAGGAAAATGTAATAAAAACCGGCGGGAACCTCCCGCCGGTTAATTCTATATAACCAAAATAAATAGTTTTCAGACGTAACCTGCAGTTCCGCAGGTTACTGTTTTGAACAGTTATAACGAAACAATTTATTTGGAAATCCTGGCTTTTATGAATTCAACCATATTTCCGCCTTCTATGCCCAGAGCATAGGCAAGCTCGCCGTAAAGGGCATGTTCTGCAGACTTAAGGAAATGCTCGTCAACCGTGGTGGCTGTGCGGCCTTTCTTTAAGCGCTCGTTCTTTCTGGTAAGAGTGGTCTTGATGAGCCGCATAAGCTCTTTCGCATCATTCTGTACAAGGGCTGCCGAATAAGCGTTCTGGCGGTTCTTTTCATTTTCAACCGATATCTCATCCAGCTCGGGATATGAATCGATAACGTCCAGTGCTTCCTCTTCAGTAAGGGGGTCCCGGAGAGAAGCCTCTCCTGTACCTACTGCCACATAAATCTTGCTGGCAGGTGACTCTGTGGGTATGAGATAGTAATACTTTATAGTATTATCCATGTCGGGAATATCGAGAACGGATATATCAGTGATTTTACATAACCCATCTACCTTATGAACAACATAATCTCCGGTTTTATACATGAGAGCTCCTTTCTTAGGATAAGGCAACAACCGTTATTGCCTTTAAAACATTGAATCAGTGCGATTTTTATTTTAACATTGTGATTTTTAAAATGTAAGTATGATTTTTTTACAAAAATATACTTATTTTATGGGGTATATTAGACATTTTGCAAAGATATTACAAAAATGGTAAAATATAGATACCTGTCGGCACCGGATATCTGTACCGGCTTTTACGAAAGTATATAGACCTCCATAGGTGATGCGCAGGCACATCACCTATGCATGTAATATATCAAAAGATGTGTTACACAGCACACTTGCCTGCGGCAAGGGACAATACATGGTACTTGAATTTATAGGCGCTGACCACGAGGTCACGGGAAGCTGCCATTATTTAAATATTAACGGCAAAAATATCCTGATCGACTACGGAATGGAGCAGGGAAGAAAGCTCTATGAAAATGCGCCGCTCCCTGTACTTCCGGGTGAGATCGATTATATTTTCCTGACCCATGCGCATATCGATCATTCCGGACTGCTGCCCCTGGCATACAAGAAGGGTTTCAGGGGGAAGATTTTTGCAACGGAGGCAACTGTAAAGCTCTGCAATATCATGCTCCGTGACAGTGCCCATATCCAGTCCTTTGAAGCCGAGTGGCGGAACAGGAAAGCCAGGAGAAATGCCAATATAGAAAGCTTCGTACCCCTCTATACCATGGAGGACGCAGACGGTGCCATAAGGCTTTTAAAAAGCGTCAGATACAAGGAAATGATCCATATAGATGAGGGGATAGAGGCCAGATTCACGGATGTGGGGCATCTTCTGGGATCGGCTTCCATCGAGCTCTTCCTCACAGAGGACGGAGTTTCCAGAAAGATCGTTTTTTCCGGGGATGTGGGAAACACGGACCAGCCTATAATCAAGGATCCCGAGGCAGTGGACGGCGCAGACTATGTGCTTATCGAATCCACCTACGGCGACAGGCTCCATTCCGAGGAAAAGCCGGATTATGTCAGGGAGCTGTCAGATGTTCTTAAGTACACCTTTGAAAGAGGGGGCAATGTGGTCATTCCCTCATTTGCTGTGGGGCGTACCCAGGAGCTTCTATATTTCATAAGGGAGATAAAGGAAAAGGGCCTGGTTCATGGGTTTGAGGACTTTCCGGTATATGTGGATTCACCTCTTGCGGTGGATGCCACCAGCATATTCGGAAAAAGCTCCATTGAGTGCTATGATGATGAGGCAAAGGCACTGCTTAAAAAGGGAATAAACCCCCTCTCCTTTACGAATTTAAATCTCTCCATCACGCCGGATGATTCAAAGGAGATAAACTTCGATGATGAGCCCAAGGTGATAATATCAGCTTCCGGAATGTGCGATGCGGGACGTATCAGACATCACCTGAAGCATAATCTCTGGAGAAGGGAATCCACCATACTTTTTGTGGGCTACCAGTCGGTGGGTACCCTGGGACGCGCTCTTGTGGAGGGCGTGAAGACAGTAAAGCTTTTCGGGGAAGAGATCTCCGTAAACGCAAATATAGAGGTGCTGTCCGGTATGAGCGGACACGCTGACAGAAACGGACTTGTCAACTGGTTAAAAAACAGCTTTGATCCCGAAAAGACGCAGAAGGTCTTTGTGGTACACGGTGATGATGCGGTAACCGAAAAATTCGCAGAGCTCATAAAGAAGGAGCTTAAGTTTGATTCATACGCTCCCTTCAGCGGCACGAAATTTGACCTCATTAAAAATGAGTTTATCGAAGAGGCTAAGCCTGTGGCTGTTAAGAGGGCGGCTGACAAGATCCGCATCAGCAGTGTATTTAACAGGCTTCTTGCAGCAGGAGAGAGACTGCTTTCAGTCATCAGGAAATACGAGCACGGTGCAAATAAGGATCTGGGCAAGTTTGCGGATCAGATAAATGCACTGTCGGATAAGTGGGATAAATAGCGGGTCAGGGCCGCTGTCAAAGGCGGCAGATATTGAAAACAGGAAGGAGCGGCATCCATAAAAAATGATATTGATCGCTGCTGTTGATAAAAATTGGGGAATAGGGAAAAATAACGAACTTCTGACCCATATACCCGCAGATCAGAAATTTTTCAGGGAGACTACCACGGGAAATGTGGTGGTCATGGGAAGAAAGACCCTGGAGAGCTTTCCCAAGGGGGAGCCCTTAAAAAACAGGACAAACATCGTTCTTTCCGGGAACAGGGAGTATAAAAAAACGGGCGTTAGCATATTTAATGACCTGGACAGTCTTCTTAAGGAGCTGGAAAAATACGAAAAGGACAGCGTGTTCTGCATAGGAGGAGCCACAGTTTATAAAGAACTGCTGCCCTTCTGCGACAAGGCCCTTATTACAAAGATCGATGAAGCTTATGAAGCGGATGCTTTCTTTCCGGATCTTGACAGTATGCCGGAATGGGAAATAACGGACATCAGTGAGGAACAGACATATTTTGATCTTGTTTACCACTTTGTGACATATGAAAAGAAAGGAGAGTCATAGAAGAGCCATGGCAATCTTAAGACTGAAACCCGCATATTTTGATGATATCTGGGGCGGGAGCAAATTAAAGAAGGAATACAACAAATCTGATTATCCCGGATATGTGCTGTCGGAGACCTGGGAGCTGTCCTGTGATGAGGAGCATCCCACTATTATTGACAGCGGTTCCTATAAAGGAAAGACGCTTAAGGAATATTTTGACGAAGAGGGAGAGAAGGCCCTGGGTTCAAAATACAGCCGTTTTGATGAGTGGCCTCTTTCTGTGAAATTCATAGATGCCCATCAGAATATTTCCATAAAGGTGCATCCTTCAGATGAATACGCAGAGGAGAAGGGTCTCACAAAGGGAAATGACGAGTGCTGGTACATCTGCGACGCACTGCCCAATGCAGGTATATTTTACGGCGTGGACCAGGATGTGACAAAAGAAGAGTTTGAAAAAATGGTAAGGGACAATACCTTTAAGAAGGTACTCCATTTTCAGCCTGTGAATAAGGGCGATCTGTATTACTGCGGACCCGGACTTCTCCACTCCATTGGAGCCGGTGTTCTGGTGGTGGAAGTAAAGCAGATGAAACAGGTTAAGTACCGGGTGTATGATTTCGGACGTGTCAAGCCCGACGGAAGCCCCAGGGAGCTGATGATAGAGGAGGCAAAGGATGCGGCCATCTTAAAGAAAAATGTTCCCGCAAAGGATATGCACGGTCATCTCTGCGACTGCGACACCTTTACCATCGATAAAGTGAATGTAAACGGGGAGACGGATCTGAAAACCGACGGGACTACCTTTAACCATATGCTGGTAGTGGATGGAGATATGCTGCTTCTCTCCGGGGATCTCCGTATGGAGCTGAATAAGGGCAACGGCATTTTTATAAGCGCGGATCATGGGGATTATAAGCTGAAGGGGCATGGCGAAGTGCTTCTCATAACTATCTGAGGATCCTGACAGCGCCGGAATATAAGGCGCAGCCTCCGGGATATAAGGCTCAGCCGCCGGCATATAAGGCGCAGCCCTCAGATCTTCATGTTCGGGTAGATTAATGGAAAAGTCTTACGAAAAGTTCACTGCCCTTGAGGTTTTAAAAACTCTTGGGGCAGAGATAAAGGAATATGCCTTCCCATCGGTGATGACACCGCTTTCCATGATACTTGAGGTCATAATGGAAATGATCATTCCATTTCTTATGGCTTCTATCATTGATAAAGGCGTGACCCCGGGAAACATGGACCACATCAGGAGTGTGGGCCTTATCATGGTGATAGTGGCCGTGCTGGGGCTCATATTCGGGCTGCTCGGCGCCCATTTCGGCGCCAGGGCATCCGCGGGGCTTGCAAAGAATCTGAGAAATACCATGTTTGAGCATATTGAAACCTGGAGCTTTCCCAATCTGGATAAATATTCCACGGGAGGTCTGGTTACCAGGCTCACCACGGATGTCACCAATGTCCAGAACTCCTATCAGATGATACTTCGCATGTTCATGAGGGCGCCTTCGTCCATCGTCATCGCTATGGTTATGGCCTTTTCCATCAATGGGAGGCTTGCCAGCATTTACCTTGTGGCAGTGGTCTTTCTTGCGCTTTTCATATTTATTCTGATGGGAAGGGTTACAAAATACTTTGCCGAAGTCTTTACGAAATACGACGACCTGAATGAAAGCGTCCAGGAGAACGTATCCGGCATAAGGGTCGTAAAGGCCTTTGTAAGGGAGGAATACGAAAAGAAAAAGTTCTTTGCCGCCGCACAGAATATTTACCATATGTTTGTCAGGGCGGAAAAGATGATCATACTCAATATGCCCGTTATGCAGTTTACTGTTTATACCTGCATCCTGCTTTTAAGCTGGTTCGGGGCCCACATGATAGTATATGGTGAGCTGACCACGGGAGAACTTATGAGCCTGCTCACCTATTGCATGAATATCCTGATGTCGCTGATGATGTTATCCATGATATTCGTGATGGTCAGCATGTCCGCAGCCAGTGCGAAGAGGATAACCGAGGTGATAAAGGAGATTCCCTTGATCAGGGAACCTGAAAACCCGGTATATGAGGTGAAGGACGGGAGTATTGAATTTGAAAATGTGTATTTTTCCTATTACGGGAAAAAGGATGACTGCATTTTAAATAATATCTGTCTTGATATTAAGGACGGGGAGACCATTGGAATAATAGGCGGAACGGGAAGCTCCAAATCCAGCCTTATAAACCTGATAAGCAGACTCTATGACGTAACAAAAGGGTCTGTGAGAGTAGGTGGATTAGATGTCAGGGATTATGACCTGAAGGCATTAAGAGACAGTGTTTCCCATGTTTTGCAGAAAAATGAGCTCTTTTCCGGAACGATCCTTGAAAACTTAAGATGGGGGAATGAAGCTGCAACCGAAGAGGAGTGCGCCGAAGCCTGCAGCATTGCCTGTGCCGCCGAATTTATAGAGAGGCTTCCGGATAAATACGAGACCCATATAGAACAGGGCGGCACAAACCTGTCGGGAGGCCAGAAACAGAGGCTCTGTATAGCAAGGGCTATTCTTAAAAGGCCGAAGATACTGATCCTTGACGACTCTACTTCGGCGGTGGATACGGCTACGGACTTAAAGATCAGACAGGGACTTAAAGAGAAGCTTCCGAAAATGACGAAGATCATCATTGCCCAGAGGATATCCAGTGTCATGGATGCCGACAGGATAATTGTCATGGATGAGGGGGCGCTTTCCGGCGTGGGAAGCCATGAGGAGCTCCTTAAGACTAATGAGATATACGCTGATGTATATGAATCCCAGAGCTCGGGAGCGGGGCTCTCGGATTTTGATAAGTGACAGAAACATTGTACTGGTACCGGTAATAATTATAGCTATTGAGAGGTAACTATTCAGC
>CAMJPM010000124.1 GCA_946407725.1 uncultured Lachnospiraceae bacterium | reverse complement strand
AAGGAACGCTGACGATCAGCGAGAAACAACCGGCAACGGTAACAAAAGCACCGACGGCCAAAACGCTGACTTACACCGGCTCTGCACAGACGCTTGTGACAGCAGGCGAAGCCGTAGACGGCACCATGCAGTACGCCCTTGGTACAAAGGATGCTGCAACCGAAGAATATACCACAGACATCCCTGCAAGAACCGACGCTGGAACCTACTATGTATGGTATAAGGCAGTGGGTGATGCAAATTATAATGACAGCAAACCGGGATGCGTAACTGTAACGATCAAAGCTGCAGAGGACAGTAAGGCGGCAGTTGTAAAAACCGCACCTGCAGCAGAAAGCCTGACCTACAGCGGCAGTGCGCAGAAGCTCGTTAAAGCTGGAACGGCAGAGCATGGCGAGATGAGATATGCCCTTGGCAGCGATGATAAGACTGCTCCTGAAGACAGTAAGTGGGGTGTATCCATTCCCGAGGGGAAGGATGCCGGCGATTATTACGTATGGTATTATGCAAAGGGCAGCGAGGGCTTTGGCGATTCGGAAAAGAAGGGCATCAAGGTTACGATTGCTAAAAAGAAAATTGATGTAAAAGCAGATGACAAGGAAAAGGTGCAGGGAACGAAAAATCCTGAGTTGACTTATACGGTGACCGGCATCGTGGGATCGGACAAGGAATCTGATGTGCTGGAGGGAAGTCTTGCGTGTGATGCGGACGAATCAACCCCTGTGGGAACAAAAGCCAAGATCACCATTGGCAGCCTTAAGTTAAAGAAGGATGTCAAAAATTATTCCCTTGGAAACTTTACGGAAGGGACGCTTACCGTTAAGGCGGCGATTATTTATGTCAATACCGTAGCGTCTGGAGCGCTTTCCGTTGAGGAAGCGGCGCTCTATGGTGCGATAGAACCAGCTGCTTACGCCAAAGCGGAATATGTTTCAAAGGCCGGTTTTGAGTACAGGAAAAAAGCGACCGAAGCCTGGACGGAAGTAGAGGCAGCAGTAGCTCCTGAATTCCATAGTGAGATCAACGGACTTGCAGAGGGTACGGAGTACGAGTTCCGGGCATTCATTGTAAAGAAAGGAGAAAGCGAAAAGACCTACGGAAGCATGTTCTTCTTTAATACCCCAAAGGCTGTGCCCGATGCTGGAGCGAAGGGAACATTAAGCATAGTTGTAAATAGGGACGATGCATCAGACACTCGCATTGTCATAGTAAATGTTGAGCAGGGAAACGAGGCCATAGCGTCCAAGAATATGGGTTCCCTATCCGAAAGCCCCTTATCTTACGATTTCAAGAATCTTCCGGACGGCAGCTATAACGTGGTCTGCAGGACTGCAGATGGCAAGTATACGGAAACCAGGCTTCTCACGATTAAGAACGGGGAGGCAGTAAAAACTGAGTTCACGGTGCTGAAGGGAATCATCGCAACTATATTCGAGGTCAAGTCCGACGATACCCCGAAGGCGGCGGTGGATGGCCTTAATGACATTCTAACGGAAGAAGAGAAGGCAGCCGCAAAGGACGGAACCAAATCCTTTGAAGTGAAGCTCAGAGTGGAAAAGATGGAAGAGAAGGACGCCGAAGGAGCGGACGACATGAAAAAGCTCCTGAAGGGTAAGGAGAGTCTTAAGCTGCTCCTCGACTTGTCGCTCTTTAAGACTGTTCGAGATCTGGATGATTCCGGAAATATAACCGGAGAGAACACAGATAATATCGGCTCAAAGAACTATAAAGTCCTGCAGGTGGCCTTCCCTTATGAGATTCCGGATGATTCAGCCGTATTTATACTGCGCTATCACGACAAGACTTCGGAAAGGCTCACTAGGCTCTCACAAAAGCCCGATGGGGATTATAAGGACGGAACCTTCTATGTAGACAAGGAGGGAGGATACATCTATATTTACGCAAGCGGCTTCTCCACTTACGCATTAGGACTTGAGCCCGAAGAAAAAGAAGAGAAAAAGGAGGAGAAGAAGCAGGCAGCCGCTCCGACACCCGCTCCGGACTACAGCAAGCTAATGGTCGTGAAGCAGAATAAGGACGTGACATCCCTATTCAAGAAATACGGAGAGACTGGTTATAAGTACAAATTCAAGTCTTCTGACAAGAAAATTATAAGCGTGAAAAAGAAAGGAATCGCAAAGGCCAAGAAACCCGGAAACGCAGATATTACTCTGTACAGGAAGAAGAAGGGCGGCAGTTGGGAAACGGTCGAGACAGTAGCTTTCAAATCTGAAGAGGTCACGGTCGCGAAGACAATGAACGTAACAGTCGGGACCGAGATTGAATTAGGAAAGATCATAACAAAGGCGGCCACCGTATCCCCGAACCAGATTGTATCGAAGAAGCCCGATATAGTGACATACGACACCGCCACAGGAAAGCTCAAAGCCTTGAAAAAGGGCAATGCAGTGGTAAACATCCTCTACGGCGAAGGCAGCAATGCCGCAAAGTACAAGACCAAGATCAAGGTCGGATAAGCATTTAAGACTAATATAGCTACAACAATTAGCCCATGGCGCATAATCTCAAATAAAAGGATTACGCCATGGGTATTTTTTTGTGCTTCTGAGCGGATATATGGTTTCCGAACTCAAAATCGGAAATGGGTTCGGAAATCCCGCGTTCCGCAGGATGCGTACCTAAAAAGCAAGACACGTGCCAGGTACGATCATTGAATTTCCGATGAAATTCAATGATCTATGGTTTTACGACTTTATTCATGATAAAATAGCAATGGTAAGAGGTCTGGTGCGGAACCAATTAATCAGGAGGGCAGTTATGTTCAAACCATTGCCGGTGGGAGTTGAATTTTTTGAAAAAATAATAGAAAAAGAATACTATTATGTGGATAAGACCCTTTTTATAAAGGAATTCATAGATAAAAAGGGTGAAGTGAACCTTTTCACCAGGCCAAGGCGTTTCGGGAAGACCCTTACCTTGGATATGCTTCGCTGCTTTTTTGAAATGGGACGAGATCCGGCTTTATTTAATGGGCTCAAGATAATGGATGCCGGGGAAAAATATACTTCTCTGATGGGGCAGTACCCAGTGATCTTCATTACCTTGAAGGGAGCAAAACAGGGTAAAGTCGGCAATGTAGAGAGTTCCGATGCCTCATTCAGAGCTCTGCGCAGGATATTGACCGAGCCTTTCCTGAAATACAGGGATCTGCTTGATCTGGATAAGCTTGGAGAAGAGGAAAGGAATAGGTTTTCTCTTTATCTAAAGGGGGAAGCGGATATCAGTGAATACGGAGACAGCCTGCGATTCTTATGTCAATGTATAAAGCAGGTTACAGGCAGGAATACCATCCTGCTGATAGATGAGTGCGACGTACCGCTTGAAAGCTCATTTTACGGCGGATATTATGAACAGATGGTATCCTTTATCCGCAGCCTCTTTGAAAATGCGCTGAAGACAAATGATTGCCTTGAATTTGCGGTGCTGACAGGGTGCCTTCGCATATCGAAGGAATCCATCTTTACAGGGATGAATAATCTAAGCATAAATTCAATACGAACTCCGAATTATGGGGAATATTTCGGCTTTACAGATGGAGAAGTCCGTGAAATGCTTGAATTTTACGATTTGGATGACAAATATGACGAGGTAAAGGACTGGTACAACGGATATAACTTTGGCGGAAAGAATGTATACAATCCCTGGAGCGTCATACAGTACGTAAGAGACCATTCGGCCAGCAGGGATTTCCTGCCTGTATCTTACTGGGCGAATACCAGCTCCAACTCTATAGTAAAGGATCTGGTGGAGAGGGCTGACAACGAGACCAAGGGGGAGATTGAAAGGCTCATAGAGGGTGGCAGTATAGAGAAGCCGGTACATGAGGACATCACATACGCAGAGATATATGAAAAGCAGGATAATCTGTGGAATTTCCTGTATTTCACCGGATACCTGAAAAACATAGGTGAACGCGCTGAGAACGACATTACATATGCCACAATGGTGATTCCAAATCGTGAGACCAAATATATTTATTCACAGAAAATAATGAACTGGTTCGACACGCAGCTCGTAAAAAAATCAGACAGGACGGTGCTCTTCAAGGCTCTGCGCGAGGGGGACGCAAATACCATGGAGCGGGAGATAAACAAGCTCCTTAAGCCTTCCATAAGCTACATGGACAGCTACGAGAATTTCTATCATGGCTTTATGGTGGGGATTCTCCTTGGCGGCGATGGCTATACGGTGAAGTCCAACAGGGAGTCGGGAAACGGCAGAAGCGATATTCTGATAAAGCCCATAAGTGTTTTTGACAGGGCCTTCGTGATAGAGCTTAAAACAGTGAAGCCGCCTGAAAATAAAAAAGTCGTGACAATGGATATGATGGATGCCGCGGCTGATGACGCCATAGTACAAATTAAGGACAGGCAGTATTCCGATGCGCTTGAGGAATATGGATACGGCACCATAGGGTGGTACGGGATATCGTTTTTCAGAAAGAACTGCCGTGTCCACTATCAGGACAGGCCTGCTTGATGTTCTATAATAGCTACTATAAATAGTATGATTTGGGGCTGAAACTGTCCCATCAATTCTCCGCCAGAGGTACCGGATAGACCGGATGCCTGTCCGTGGTAAGATAAGAATGAAACATCTGTTAGGCTTCAAAGTAGGAGCATTAAACTTCCAAAAGCTGTCAAAATATTTGCACAGCCTGGATAATCCTGCCATAAATGCAGCATTATCATAAAAAACCGGAAGAAATCACCACTGTAATCTGAATAAAAAAGCTCATCTGAAGATAATAATCACCCATTCTTGAATTATGTGAAGTTGTCAAGGTTCAGTGGGTGCTTTTTTATAGGGCTTTTGCCCCTCGAATCATACAATAGGAGCTGTTCTGATTGGATTTATAGTCGGTGTCACGAGTAACAAGGAAGGCATATCCGATAATACAGTTCTATTTTGTAAGACTGGTGTATGCGGTGGTTTTACAACATTCTCAACATTTTCACTTGAAGCCTTAAATCTGTTTGATAATAAGCAATACACTTCCGGTGGGATATATGTGCTATTGAGCTGCGGCTGTTGTATTTTGGGAATATTTTGTGGGAAGAAGCTTGCAGCGATGATAAAATTTTGAACTAAAGAATAATCGACCGGAGGTTGGAGCAGATGTTAGATTACAGACTTATGACAATTGATGACTATGAAACTGCATACGATCTGTGGATTAAATGCGGAAATGGCCTTAATGATAAAGACGATTCACGTGAAGGAATTGAGAAGTATCTTAAGCGGAATCCGAACACTTCACATGTTGCCGTACTTGATGAAAAAGTAGTCGGTGTAATTCTTTGCGGACACGATGGAAGAAGAGGAATCATTCAGCATGCCTGCGTGTCGCCAGATTATAGGAGAATGGGAATAGGAAATAAGCTTGTGGAACTTACAGAAAAAGGCTCTTTAGCATGTTAATAAGTCCAATAAAATGATGTAAATCTCCCGAGGATATAGTAAAATATCAGAGAAGAACTTCCCCATATTTCCGGAGATCTGTACTATGGTGTCACTTGTGTATACGGCGGGGACAACATTGATGATAAAGAAACCGTCGAGAAGGAATTTGCTGGATATAAATCCACAATCTCTGTCGAAGATGATGGGACATATACTTTAACCCGTTATATTCTGAAATATGGAGAGCCTGTTTATAATGAGTATATGTCAGAGGATCAGGGAGAGGATATTTACGATATGGAAGAGTACGAGATTTGTAAAGTGTCTCCTTTTGACGAGAAATCCATGAAAATGATTGAAGAACTGGGAATAGAATGGGAAGAGGAATAAATTGTTATCAAAGAACCCAGGAAAGAAACTGAATACCTACGTCTCTGAATATGTGATCTTTGATCTGGAGACCACCGGAATTTCTTGCGTCACCGATGCCGTAGTGGAGATTTCAGCAGTAAAGGTCATTAATGGCGAGATTGTGGATGAATTCTCGGAACTGGTTAACCCCGAAATGCCGATTTCCTATTTTGCCAGTCAGGTGAACGGAATAACTGATGAAATGGTGGCAGACTGCCCGACCTTTAACGAGGTACTGGGGAGGTTTCTTGATTTTATCGGGGATTCTGTGCTGGCAGGGCATAACATACATAGCTTTGACATGAAATTTATCCAGAGGGACGTGAAGAAGTATTTCGGGAAAGTGATCGGGAATGATTACATTGATACGCTGCAGATTGCGAGGCTCTACCTGCCGGAGTTGGAGCACCATAAACTGACTGATCTGGCGGAGCATTATAGGATAGAAACGGACGGGGCGCATAGGGCGTTGAACGACTGCCGGATGAACCAGAAGGTTTTTGAGCTTCTCCGGAAGGAAATGGAGAAGCCATCAGAAGCCGCAAAGAAAGTAAAGAAATGTCCGAAATGCGGCAGACCCCTTAAGATGAGAAAAGGAAAGTATGGAGATTTCTGGGGTTGCACGGGGTATCCTGAGTGCAGATATACGAAGAATGTAAAATAGACGAAAGAATCCGATTGAGTGGAGGACTAAGATGTTTCTGTTAGCGAATTTTGATGATGAGAAAAAAGACGAGGATGGATTATACAGATACTTAAGCAGTGCGGTATCGGATACCATAATAGATTGTCTCGATGAATACCTTGGGGATATGGAGCGATATTCTGGTTTTTATAATATTTATTTCGGAGATGATTTCTTTTCCGGTCTGAGTATGTACGTTAAGCCAAGTGGATTATACACAGATCAGGATGAGGCTGACAATCATGCCGGATCTGAGTTTACGCTTGCTAAGATGAAGAGAATGAAAGAAAAGATGCAGGATCAGGGGAATTATTATACCTTTGACCTATTTGAAGAGAGGGTACTTTTTCTTATGTGTTCTGTAGAAGCAGGGAGAAGCAGGACTGCGAAGGGAAGAAAGAAAAGGGAGCAGCTTAAGGAAAAAGTAGAAACGGCGAAGACTGAGCTCCGGGAGAAGTACAGACTGACTGTAAAGAGGGCAAACGATTATTCAAGGAAAATGTATTTGGCATCGGCCATGCTTCTGAAAGAAGATGAAGATGATAATCTCATTTTCTGGGATGATGATTATGCTTTCTTCTGGAGAGACGGCTTTGTAAAGGGTATAGATTATATTAAAGCTTTTGAGGGACAGAATTCAGGATATGGCTATCATCACGCCTGTGAGATTTTTTCGGATATCGGGCTCAAGCCGCCGCTGCGGTTACTTGGCACAGAGGAGGCAAACAGAATAGCTAATGAAGTTCAATGCGAGCGGTTTATGGAGAAAGCGAACGAATTATTGGGTAATATAATGGGTGCAGAATCAGAGGAAGATATCCGTCGAAAATATGGAAATGATGACGATTTGCCTTTTAGCTGAAGATATCGTCTGACTTAAGAAGTACTACGGAAGGAAAGGCAATAGTTGATGAAAAGCAGAATATCAGTATTACTGGTTCTTATAATCTGCTTATTTCTGACAGGCTGCCGGAATCACAGATCATTGACGGGAAATACAAATATCCGTATGGGTGATCTCAGGATAACCATTGGCCAGCTTAGCCATGAGGGACTGGTGGATATGAAACTTGCCTCAAGCAAGTTTTATAACCTATACGATAAAGACACAGGATGAATGCTGTGGGGAAAAGATTAACGTCTTTCTCCGCAGCATTTTTG
>CAMJPM010000123.1 GCA_946407725.1 uncultured Lachnospiraceae bacterium | reverse complement strand
AGGCCGGTGAAAGCCGGGAGGAAGATCGACGAAAAACCGCTTCGCTGATTTTTCGATGAAGGCCGGTGAAAGCCGGGAGGAAGATCGACGAAAAACCGCTTCGCTGATTTTTCGTCGAAACCCGTTCGAAGATCGGGTTATGGCATGATAAGGTTGAATTTTCCGTGATTGGCGGGAAAACCGAGTTCAGCGTTTAACAGGAGGTAAAAAGATGTACGCTATTATTGCAACAGGCGGAAAGCAGTACAAGGTCGAAGAAGGAGATGTGATCTATGTGGAAAAGCTCCCTCTTGAGAAGGACGGTACTGTTACTTTCGACGATGTGAAGGCTGTAAAGGGTGAGACCCTTCTTGTGGGTGCTGATGTGAAGAATGCATCGGTTACCGGAAAGGTTCTTGACCAGGTTAAGGGAAAGAAGGTCATTGTATACCGCTATAAGAGAAAGAGCGGTTACCACAAGAAGAACGGCCACAGACAGCAGTATACCAAGGTACAGATCGACAAGATCGAAGCATGACACATTAGATGGTGCATGTAGAGTTTTTCAGGGAAGAGGGAGAGATCAGATCCTTCAGATGTGAGGGACATGCCGGATTTGCGGACGCTGGAAAAGATATAGTATGCGCGGCAGTCTCCATGACAGTGATAAATACCATAAATTCCATAGAGGCATTACTTCCGGCAGATGGTAAAAAAATGGAGGTTGCTTCGGAGGAAGAAAAGGGTGTGATAAGCTGCAGCTTTTCCGCGGAGCCTTCAAAAGAGGCGGGACTTCTCCTGAATTCCATGTATCTGGGACTAAAGACCATAGAAAAAGAATATGGTGATGAGTATTTGAAGATCACTGAGATTACAGCAGATTAAAAAGGAGGAAAACGGTTATGTTAAATCTTAACCTTCAGTTCTTCGCACATAAGAAGGGAGTAGGTTCCACAAAGAACGGACGTGACTCCGAATCAAAGAGGCTTGGTGCGAAGAGGGCAGACGGACAGTTTGTTCTGGCAGGAAATATAATTTACAGACAGAGGGGAACCCACATCCATCCCGGAAAGAATGTGGGAAGAGGCGGAGACGATACCTTGTATGCACTTGTTGATGGCATTGTCCGCTTTGAGAGGAAAGACAGGTTCAGGAAACAGGCCAGTGTTTATGAAGTAGCTGAGAATGCCTGAATTACAGTATGACTTACAGGGGCTCCGGTGATTCCGGAGCTCTTTTTTGAACAGCGGTTATTTGGGAGTTAAAATGGCATTTACCGACAGAACAATGATCACGATAAGATCCGGAAAGGGCGGCGATGGCTGCGTTTCTTTCCGCAGGGAAAAATATGTGGCTAACGGAGGTCCTGACGGCGGCGATGGCGGAAAGGGCGGCGACGTTATATTTAAGGTGGACAAGGGTATGAACACCCTGTCCGATTACCGTTATAAAAGGAAGTTCTCGGCGGGAAACGGTGAGAATGGGGCAAAACGCCGCATGCACGGGAAAAACGGGGCAGACCTTATACTCAAGGTGCCGGAGGGCACCATAATAAAGGATGCGGCCACGGATAAGGTGATAGTGGATATGTCCGGTGATACCATGGAAGCCGTGGTCTTAAAGGGCGGCAGGGGCGGAAACGGCAACCAGCACTATGCCACCAGCACCATGCAGGCTCCGAAGTATGCAAAGCCCGGACAGGACGGAGTGGAGGCGGAGATCAGGCTGGAGCTTAAATCCATAGCGGATGTGGGGCTGGTGGGGTTCCCGAATGCCGGTAAATCCACATTGATCTCCATGGTAACCAACGCAAAACCGGAGATCGCGGACTATCCCTTTACAACGCTGCATCCCTATCTGGGAGTGGTGGATTTTAAGGATGACGGGGACGGTTTTGTGATAGCGGATATTCCCGGAATAATAGAGGGTGCTTCAAAGGGAGTGGGGCTTGGACATGAATTCCTGCGACACATTGAGCGCTGCCGGGTGCTGATACATATCGTGGATGCCGCAGGCACGGAGGGACGGGATCCGGTGGATGATATATATGCCATAAACCGGGAGCTTGCTTCATATAATGTTGATCTGTCCAAAAAGCCCCAGATCATTGCGGCAAATAAGATCGATGTGATACAGACAGAACAGGGTGAGAAGGATCCGGTGGAGCGTATTAAGGAAGAGTTTGAACCTAAGGGTATAGAGGTATATCCCATTTCCGCAGCCACCGACCAGGGGTTAAGAGAGCTTCTCTTTGCAGTGAGAAAGCTGCTTTCCGGAATGCCAAAGGAGGGCGTCAGATTTGAGAGCGAGTACGATCCCATGGAGCACGTGGCGGAGGAGCTGCCCTATACCGTGACATACGATGAAAAGGAGAAGTACTACTGCGTGGAGGGCCCGAGGATCGAGAAGATGCTGGGATACACCAATCTGGATTCCGAAAAGGGATTTATGTTCTTCCAGAAATTCATGAAGGACATTGGGGCTCTGGATAAACTTAAGGAAGCGGGGATCAACGAGGGCGATACCGTAAAGATCTACGGCTTCCAATTTGATTATTATGAATAAATGTAACTCTTCAGAACAGCCCGAAGCACTTGCTGCTAAGAGCTTACGAAAACCTTGGTATAGTAGATCAGAATCGTTATGAAGATCGGAATATTAGGCGGTACCTTTAATCCCATACATACAGGACATCTTATTATTGCGGAGCAGGCTTATGATGAATTCGGTCTGGATAAGGTGCTGATAATGCCAAGCGGCATCTCATATCTTAAAAAGGATATGGAGATACCGGAGGGCAGTGTGCGCCTCCGGATGGCGCGCCTTGCCACGGAGGACAATCCACATTTTGAAGTGAGCGATATGGAGATAAGGCGGGGCGGGAACACCTATACAGCTGACACCATAGAAGAGCTGAATAAACTGCATCCCGAAAACGAATATTTTTTTATCACCGGGGCGGACACTCTCCACGAAATGGGTTACTGGATCGATCCTGAGAGGATATTTAAGGGCTGCACGGTGCTTGCCGCTGTCAGAAATAATAAAAGACCAGAAGACCTGAAAGAAGATATTGAGAGGTATAAAGAACAGTTCTGTGCTAAAATAGAGCTGATGCATACGTTAAATATCGAGATATCCTCATCCATGATAAGGGAGTATATAAAAAGAGGCAGGTCGGTGAGGTATTATGTTCCGGAAAAGGTCAGGGAGTTTATAAAAGAAAACAGGTTATATGAACGATAAGAATACGGAAATAAGAAAACGGATAAAGAAAATGCTGGATAAAGACAGATACCGGCATACATTGGGAGTGGCCTATACGGCCGCCGGTCTTGCCATGCGCTACAGGCTGGATCCACAGCGGCTGATTACCGCAGGCCTCCTTCACGACTGCGCCAAGAATATCCCGAATGATGAAAAATACGCATTGTGCAAAAAATACGGGATAAAGCTGAATGAGGTGGAAAAAAGGGCGCCGTATCTCCTTCATGCAAAGCTTGGAGCTTATATTGCGGAAAAGGATTTCGGCATAAAGGATAAGGAGATTCTGGACGCCGTAAGATACCATACTACGGGAAGACCGGATATGACGCTTACGGAAAAGATCATTTTCGTAGCTGACTATATTGAGCCTGACCGCAGCGAGGCTCCGAACCTTACGGATATAAGGGAAATGGCCTTCAACGATATTGATGATGCGGTGAGGAAAATACTTTCGGACACATTAAATTATCTTTCAAAGGGATCGAGAGCGGTTGATCCCGCCACAAAGGAGACATACGATTTTTATGAAAAATCTTGAAATTGCGATTGCCGCGGCAAAGGCACTGGACAGCAAAAAGGGCGAGGACGTAAAGATAATTGATATAAGGGAAATATCGGATTTTGCGGATTTTTTCGTGATTGCTACCGGTAATAACAGAAATCAGCTGGATGCCATGGAAGAGGCAGTGGGAGCTGCCCTTGCAAAGATGAACGCTACCCATAAAAACACTGAGGGAAACAGGGATTCCAGCTGGATACTCATGGATTATGAGGATGTTATCGTCCATATTTTCGATAAGGAGAGCCGTTCCTTTTATGATCTGGACAGGATCTGGAAGGATGGGGAGCCGGTGGAGTTCTGACGGCGCCGAAGTTACGGCCGGATTAAAGACACGGTGATGCAGGCGTTGAAGCTACAGCCGGATTAAAGACACGGTGATGCAGGCGTTGGATGAAGGCCGGTTCAGACGGCTTTATATGTAATACGTGGAGTGGTTGATATGAGGGCAGAGAAGCGTCATATCATAAGTAATGTGAGACCCGGCAGCATTGCTGATGAAATGGATGTTAAAAAAGGGGATGAGCTTATTTCCGTCAACGGGGAAAGGATACAGGACATCTTCGATTACCAGTATCTCACCGAGGATTCCCATATCACGGTACTCATAAGAAAGCCCGACGGAGAGGAGTGGGAACTCTTCATAGACAAGGATCCGGACGAGGATCCCGGTCTGGAATTTGAGAACGGTCTTATGGACGGCTACAGGAGATGCTCCAATAACTGTATTTTCTGTTTTATAGACCAGATGCCCCCGGGAATGAGGGAGACCCTGTATTTTAAGGATGACGATTCCAGACTTTCCTTTCTGCAGGGAAACTATGTTACCCTCACCAATATGTCCGATCACGATATCGACAGGGTGATAAAGTATCACTTAAGTCCCATAAATATTTCATTTCAGACCACAAACCCGGAACTAAGGTCAAGGATGCTGGGAAATATTCATGCCGGTGAAGCCCTGAAAAAAGCAGACAGGCTGTATGAGGCAGGCATCAGCATGAACGGTCAGATAGTGCTCTGTAAAGGGATTAATGACGGGGAGGAGCTGAAGCGTTCCATACGGGATCTTTCCGGATATATCCCGCATCTTCAGAGTGTTTCCGTGGTTCCGGTGGGTATAAGCCGCTTCAGGGAGGGATTGTACCCCCTCACGGCCTTTGAAAAAGAAGATGCCCTGGAGGTCATCGACATCATTCATTCCGCACAGGAAAGGCTGTACAGGGAATACGGTACCCATTTTATCCATGCCGGGGATGAATTCTATTTTCTCGCTGGTCTTCCTTTTCCGGAGGAAGAGACCTACGACGGTTATCTCCAGTACGAAAACGGTGTGGGAATGGCCCGTTCATTCATAAACGAATTTGCCGACAGCATAAGGGATATCAGGGAGGATCCGGGCTCTTATCCGGAAAGGTCTTATAAAAGAGAGGTCTCAGTGGCAGGAGGCGTCCTGATGGCAGGTGTCATAAAGGATTGCTTAAGGGAGCTTAAAGAGCTTTTCCCAATGGTCACCATCCATCATTACAGCATACGGAACGATTTTTTCGGGGAAAGTATCACTGTAAGCGGGCTCCTTACGGGGCAGGATATAATAGCCCAGTTAAGGGGAAAGGATCTCGGCAGTGTCCTTTATCTGCCGGAAAACCTGCTGAGGGCGGGAACGGAGACTCTACTTGACGATATGACTTTAGAGGATATTTCGGAAGCCCTTAAGGTTCCGGTGGAGATCACCAGAACCGACGGGACGGATTTTGTATGTAAACTTCTTGGAAAGGTACAGAAATGAGTAAACCCATAGTGGCGCTGGTAGGCAGGCCGAATGTAGGAAAATCAACGTTATTTAATGTGCTGGCGGGGGAACGTATCTCCATAGTAAAGGACACCCCGGGAATTACAAGAGACCGGATATATGCAGATGTAAACTGGCTCGACCGGGATTTCACAGTTATTGACACCGGAGGAATAGAGACGGATACTGCGGATCTGATGCTCCGCTCCATAAGAATGCAGGCGGAGGTGGCAATAGATACTGCAGATGTCATTGTCTTTATTACGGATATACAGTCAGGTCTTACGGATTCTGACATGAATGTGGCGGATATACTGCGTCGGTCCGGAAAAAATGTGGTATTAACGGTCAACAAGGTAGACAGCTTTGCGAAGTATGAGATGGATGTCTATGAATTCTATAATCTGGGCATGGGAGATCCGGTACCTGTTTCCGCAGGACAGAAGACTGGAATCGGTGACCTTCTTGACCGGGTGATAAAACTCTTTCCCGATAAAATGCCGGGGGAGGAAGAAGATGACAGGCCGAAGATAGCCGTTGTGGGAAAACCAAATGTGGGAAAATCCTCGCTGATAAATAAGCTCCTTGGTGAAGAACGGGTGATAGTTTCTGATATCGCCGGCACAACCAGGGATGCCATAGATACCCCGGTGAGCCACAACGGGAGGGATTACGTTTTTATTGATACTGCCGGACTTCGCAGGAAGAACAAGGTAAAAGAGGATCTGGAACACTACATGATACTCCGCACCGTAAGTGCCGTTGAGCGCTCTGATGTGGTGATAATCGTGATAGACGCTTCAGAGGGCGTGACCGAGCAGGACGCAAAGATCGCCGGAATCGCCCATGACAGGGGAAAGGGCTGCATCATTGCCGTAAATAAGTGGGATGCTGTTGAAAAGGACAGCAAAACAGTAAATGAGTATACAAAAGACATAAGAAATACCCTGTCTTTCATGCCCTATGCGGAAATATTATTTATTTCGGCCCTTACGGGGCAGAGGATCACGAAATTATATGATATAATTGACAGGGTTATTGAGAGCGCCACCTTAAGGATACAGACCGGAGTGCTGAACGAGATCATGACCGAAGCGGCTACACTGCAGCAGCCACCTGCGGATAAGGGCAGGAGGCTGAAGCTCTTTTATATCTCGGAGGTTTCGGTTAAGCCGCCCACATTCGTGATATTCGTTAATGATAAGGAGCTTATGCACTTTTCATACCAAAGATATCTTGAAAATCAGATCAGGGAGGCTTTTGGATTTACAGGTACTCCATTAAGGTTTATAATAAGAGAAAGAAATTAAAAAATAAAAGAGACAGCGGGAGACTATTAGTTTTATGACAGGATTAGTTGCAAGAGCAGTCAGTCTTTTGATCGGTTATTTCCTCGGTACAATACAGTCAGGATATATACTCGGAGAAAAAAAAGGTCTGGACATCAGGTCCGTTGGATCCGGTAATGCGGGCACCACAAATATGCTCCGTACCTTCGGGGTGAAAGCCGGGGTCATGACACTCGCCGGAGACATAATAAAGACTCTTGCGGCAATGATAATATCCTGGCTTATATTCAGAAACAGCTGCGCTGATATAATGCCTCTTATAGCGACTTACGCCGGCGCAGGCTCCATACTGGGACATGATTTTCCATTCCACATGGGTTTCAGAGGCGGAAAGGGCATTGCAGCCACCGCGGGACTTATCATCGGTTATCAGAATCTCTTTCTCTTTGTGGCGGGCTGTATAGTATTTTTCGGGCTTTTCCTTTCTACCCACTATGTTTCGTTGGGCTCCATCATGGTCTGCCTCGCTCTTTTTATCGAGGTGGTTCTGATGGGACAGGGGATAATATTCCCGGGGAACAGGTTTAATATGATGCCGCTTGCAGCCCGGTATGAATTGTATGTTGTGGTATTTCTGCTGGCTGCGCTGGCCTGGTTCCAGCACAGGAGTAACATTGACAGGCTCATTCACGGAAGAGAGAGACGCACCTATTTCAGCAAGGAGAAAAACCAGGCAGAGGCAGAGAGATATAAGAAGCTGAATGGGTGACAAACGGGGGCTATTAGCTCAGCTGGGAGAGCGCCAGGTTCGCAATCTGGAGGTCAGGGGTTCGATCCCCCTATGGTCCACTAAATCCTTCGCAGACGCTTACGAACGGAGTTAGTATTCTAATACGTCTGCTCCATTAAACGAAGAACCCCGGAAATACGCTGGAAAGTGCAATAACACAGCGATTTCTGGGGTTTTATTATATTTTGAATAATAGTTTGGAGTAAGAATACTTATCATATGAGCAAAACGATGGAAAGACAAGTATTTTTGAAAGATCCGGGGAATAGAATACTTGCCGAACGGGTAAAAACGACGGAAAGGCAAGTAATTTTTGAAAGATCCGGGGAATAGAATACTTGCCGAACGGGTAAAAACGACGGAA
>CAMJPM010000122.1 GCA_946407725.1 uncultured Lachnospiraceae bacterium | reverse complement strand
TTTCATCCAGGCCCTTTTCCCGAATGCTCTTATCTAAAGCCCCTATTCCGGGATAACCGTAGAAATTGTCGAAAATAAAGCAGAGTTCCCCGTAGCTCTCCCATATCTCATCCTCTTCCCGTTTCGCTCCCTCCGTAAGAAGCGCCCTCATCCTTTTTCCTTCATAATAGCCTTCGGGAACCGCTCCCTGATTATCATAATCATGCGACGACAGGTAGACAT
Organism: uncultured Lachnospiraceae bacterium; assembly: GCA_946407725.1. Lineage (GTDB taxonomy): Bacteria > Bacillota > Clostridia > Lachnospirales > Lachnospiraceae > NK4A144. The sequence goes on along the minus strand of CAMJPM010000122.1, from coordinate 7,999 downwards.
TATCCCCGTTGTACATCACATTATTCATGGCGATATCAGTAAACATGGTTGAAAGCAGGGCAATGGGCAGGTACACATCCTCTTTATCCCCATGGATCCCTATGCCGTATTTTGCCAGATCAAAAACCACAGTTTCCGGCTCATCATCAAAAACAAGCTCCGGATAGCAGGTCCAGATACAGGGGGAATCCTTGTATCCCTCCATCCTGGTATAGGGCTCAGGCGGGCTTTGGAACGTCCCCCAGTCCGGGGCGGTAATGCAGCCCTTCTTTATATCCACAGATATGGAAGCTCCGCTTTCATCAATGACCTCCACCATGCCGTCCTTTTGCTCTGTGACGGTGAGCTCCTCCTGCCGCAGCAGCTTAAGGAAGGCTTTCATTCCATAACAGGCCACATGTGGGGAATCCTCATAGAACCTTAAGTCTATGCTGTCAATCCTTTCATCATCCCGCAAAACAGGAGTGTTCTTTATCTTATAATCTGCTCTTCCCGAAGAAGTACAGGCGGTAAATGAAAACATGATCACCGCAGCGATTAATATTGTTAAAACAGAATATATCCTTTTTTTCATGTATGAAACCCGAAATCCGCCTGATCTCTGCCGACTTTCAGGATCTCATTTTTCAGTTCCTCCCGGCGGTCGTAGAGCATCAGTCTTTCACTGTATTTCATGTAAGATGGGGAGCCGTTCCTGGCGATAAACAGAGCTGTTTCTTTTCCTGCAGTAAGATAAGTCATGAAGAAGCTCATCTCCTGCCCCTCTCCCCAGGCTTTTTCAATAAAACGGAAGGCGGATTCCAGCCTTTCGACAGAAAGCTTATCCGACAGTCTGTCGCCTATCAGCTCTAAAACTGCCAGTCTTTCGTCAAATGGTGCCGTCTTAGCGCGGCTTACAGTATCCTCTGTAGCTTTCCCCGACAGCACTTCTTCCACCGGATATTTCTCCCTACACTCCTCATACAGGCGGTAAAATATCTCAAACTTTCCCCCTGTCTCCGGATCAGCTATGTATTGGTCAATAAGCACCCGGTCCACGGTAAAACCCTTCTTTTCATAGAGCCTGATCGCCAGGGAGAGATCCTCCCATCCCCGGGCCGTTACATACCTTGGACCCTCTGCCTCAGTGCTTATCCTGTAAAAGCATGCTGGCTCCAGTTCCAGAAAGGAAAGGATCGAGCCGTGTATATGGCTTTCCCTGGCATAGGGTTTCCATGCATCAAGGCTTTCTTCCACATTTATTGTCTTCAGCCTGTCCAGAACCGCGATATCAAATTCCCTTACAAAGCGGTTATAGCGCGGCGGATTTCCGGCAGTCACAATAATCCAGCCCTCCGGAAGAAGATGGTTTCCAAAGCTCTTATATTGTAGGAACTGCAGCAGTGCGGGAAACAGTGTCTCGGATACGCAGTTTATCTCATCTAAAAACAGTATCCCCTCTTTATCACCCTTTTTAACTGCATCATAAACGGAAGCGATGATCTCACTTAAGGTATACTCCGAGATCCTTATCTTCCCCTCTCCGTAGTCCCTTTCCTCTATATACGGCAGACCTATGGCGCTCTGTCTGGTGTGGTGTGTCATGGAGTAAGAAACAAAGCCAATGCCAAGCTCATGTGCCACCTGCCCCACCACAGCAGTTTTTCCTATCCCCGGTGCACCTGTTAAAAACACAGGGCGCTGTTTCATTAAGGGAATGGTATATCTCCCATCCTCCTTATCGAGATAGATCTCCGCAGTCTTCCTTATCTCTTCTTTTGCATCCACGATATTCATACGCTTAAACCTGTCTTCAAGGCCCATGGCGGTATTTTTTTAAGATTACTGCCATAGGGCATTACAAATGCTGTCTTATATTCCGGCGGTGTCTCAGGGAAGATCCCGTCACCGTCGGTAAAATATAAAAGCCCTCCTAAATTTGAAAGCCGCTCCTTATTTATTAGCTCCTCTATCCTCTTAAAAACCGGCCGGAAATCCGTGCCTCCCCTTCCCTGTACCGGGACTTTTGACATATATCTTTTAAGCTCCTCTCTGTCCCAGATCACCGTCTCATTCTTTATCTCATTATCGCACTGGAAAATGATCATCTTATCCCCTTTGGTGCTCTCCATGGACATAAAGAGGATATCATAGGTCTTTTCAAGGAAATGCCTTATAAGCTCCATGGAGCAGGAAAGAGAAGTATCTATGGCCACTGCAAATTCCCTGACAGTCTTTCTTTCACTGTATTCCGGCGGCTCTATAAGGGGCATGTCTCCATACAGCTCCAGTCCGTAGGTATAGAGAGAATAGTCAAAGGAATCCGGATCCGTCTTTACGATCTCCCCGTAAGCCCCGAACCTTTCAAGAAATGCATCGTAATCCATCTGCCTTCTCTCAATGTTTTCAAGGACTTCCGTAAAATATCCGGCGAGATCCCCCCTGCCCCGAAAGCTTCTCTTTGACCTTTGCAGGGAAAGCTCCACCTCCCTTGTGATCCTCTCCCACTTATTCAAGCTTTCGGAAATTTCCTGACGTGTATCCTTTTTTCCCGGAACACTCCAGAATATGTGGTCGTCTGCATGAAAAAGCTCCGGGAAAACACTGCCCTTTTCAAGCACGCTATATATCGCTTCAGCGTTCAGCACCGGGATTCTCTGCCTTAAATCCTTAAGCACCATTTCTTCCTGCATCCATGTATCGTCTGTCCCTTCCTTACCCAAACGACACATGATATCACGGATACAGATATCCGCAGACAGGTTCCATAGCTCCCTGTCACCGTGGCGGGATGTGAAATGCGGGTGATACAGCAGGCAGTGAAGAACGCTGTGTAAAAAGTATGCTGCCGTATCCTTCCCTGCCACAAAGTCCTCTATTAGCCCTTCGGGATCATATAGGAAGCTGTCTCCCTCCCGGCTTATGGCATACCTGAAACCAAATCCCGGACTGGCAACAGGCTTTAACCCATATATGGCGGGAGCAAGAAAAGGATAGCTGCAGGACAGTTCTTCCCGGTCAAGCTCCAGAATCTTTTCCCCGTATCCCTTCTCCACTTGCATACCTTGATTACTCCAAAAATCACACAATCAGCACAGCGGCAGCTGCGCTTACCATTCCTTTATCCTGCAGCACCGGCAGTATCTTTAAGAGAGCCTCTTTTCCGATACACCCTTTTTTTATTAGTCTGCAGATTCTTTCTTCCCCAAGAATCTCTATTAAGCGGCCTGCAGCCGCCTCTTCATCCTTAAGGATCACCTGCCGGTAAGAATCTTCGTTCCCGGTCTCCTCTTCTGAAAGGACAAACAGTGCAAAGTCCAGCTTTTCTTTATCGTTTCTTATCCTTAAAAAAATATCCTCATACAGGTCTATCCCCAGATCCACTGTTTTCCTTAAGAGCTCCATGCCTGTAAGGTCAAGGCTTAAGGGTATGCTGATCTCTCCTGTACCCTCTTCCCTTGATACACTGATAAACCCTCTGCTCTTTTTAAGAGCTACCATGATGGCATCCGCAAGCCCCGGAAGCTCCATCCCCTGAGGCATGCAGATTCTCAAAAACATTCCGCTTTTTAATTCAGAAAACGCACTGCCATGTATCCTCTCTGTCCCTTTTTTTATTGAGACGCTGATCTTCCCACGCTCCCCGGCCTTAACCCTGTAAAGCATATTTCCCACATATACCGCAGACCCTTGACTTTTAAGCCACTCTGACCCCTCAAAGCCTGTATCAGCGGCTTCGATCATGGGATTTTCATAGATTATCTCATTACATCTGCTGTCAGTAAATGCTGCGGGACCAAGGCGCTCCACTTTTTCCGGCACGGTCACGATCTCATCCTTTATTCCTGCGGAAAGCGAAAGCCAGAGCTCCTTCCCGCCATCCCTGTACAGCATCCTTCCGTCGGTTGAAAATATCCTGTTTTCCGGATCCACCTCCAGGCTTTCCAGATCCGGGAACACATCATTCCTTTCAATAAATCTGCCCAGGCGTCCTGGAAGCCATAGCTTCCTCACCCCCGGATAAACAGGTTTTTCCGTTAAGCTGTTGAAAGGCAAAAAAGATGTGACCGGATCCCCGTCTATGGATCCGGGAAAAATTACCTCCTCCCCGTAGGAGATAAGTCCCCTTATTATATAATTTCTGGCCCCGGGGCCTGCCACCCTGTTGATATGCTCCTTACATTCCACCAGAAAGTCCGTGCCCCGGCAGCTGAATTTCTCTCCCTTCATATCATCCTTTGTCTTTTTATCTTCATTCTGTTGAGATACCATTTGCGGTAATATTATAGTAATAAGAACCGTGTAATACTTACGAGATGGAGAGGCCGAGTGAACGGAAAGAATTAACGTACATATGAACCGGTTTCATAATTCTCCATATTTTGCTTTATATCTTTCCAACTCTGACTCTGCTTTATTTGCACGACTTTCAGCAACGTCAGCACGGTTCTCAGCGACATCAGCACGCTTACGTTCCGCTTCGGTGATTTGAAGCTGCTGTTTCTGGCCCTCATTAAAACCTTTACCAAAGCCATCGTTATAACCTTCATCAAAACCTTCATCAAATTTTTCTTTGTAGTGTTCCAACAGAGTCATGTAGTCATCCCTCCTACTTCAGTTTAATGCTGTACTTCTTATTTAAGTAATCGTACCTCACCTTCACCGGGGTCTTCTTTTCCCTGTCCAGCACAATGGTATTGCCGCTGAGGGATGCGGCTCCTCCAATGTCCTTTACGATCTGTAAACTGCCACTGTCGATATTTGTTCCGAAGAGGTCATAAACGCCGAGGGAAAGATTTCCTTCACTGTTCTTTGACAACAGTTCCTTTACCTCCGCTTTCCGGGGTTTCGGCTTTTCAACAGTAAATTCTACTGTATACTTTTTCCCGTCAGCCATATTAAAGGTGACGGTGCCTGAGGATTTCATTGAAAGGACCGCTGTTCCCGAAACCTTATCATATCTGATCCCTGCGGTCTTTTTATCACATTCAACAGAATCAGCCTTTTCCTTTGTAGTTATCTTTGATCCTTTAATACAAGTGACGGAAAGCTTTTCCACCCCTGCCCCTTCCACATTTGCAAAGCTTATGAAGAGGTTCTTTATATTCCCCAGGAAGGTGTCCAGAGGAAGAGTATCGGAAGAAGCCGGATAGCTCTGTCCGCTCATAACCGGAACCTTCCTTATCCCATTCTCCGAGGGTGTCTTTTCCTCCCCGTTTTCCTTCTCTGCAGAGTTTTCAGAAGGTGTCTTCTCCCCCTCTTCCGGTCCTTTCTCTGCCAGGTTTTCCGAAACAAGAGCAAAGTACTCCCCGGAAATCGGAAGCACGGCAGAATGGAGATTTGAGAGCCAGGTCGATCCGTTCCTTCTCCTCACCGAAAGGGGACTTAAGATAATGGAATACATGCTCCGGATATCAACCTCTCCATCACTGTCGGAAACACTTCCCGTATCTGATATCACATATCCCATATTATCCACAGTCCCGGTATAGATCATGGTATGACCGGAAAAATACAGACAGGTTCCGGCAGGCATCTTTCTTATGGCATAAAGCTTATCCTCATCGCTCATATCGCTTAAACTTATAAGCCTTTCCGGTGTCAGCTGCCAGTTGGTATTTCTGGGAAGAAAAAGACCGAAGCATTTATATACATTTCTGGTAAAAAGGGAGCAGTCCATGGAATCAAGCATCCCGCCCCACCCGTAACGGTCTCCCAGATTATTGAAGGCAACCCGGAGTATCTCCGACTGGGTCATTTCCGGAAACCCGGTACTCACATCGTAATGCTGGGAAATAAGGGCAATGCTTTTCACATATTTTCCCGAATCATCCCTGGTAGGAAGATAGACCACATAGTTATTCCAGGGTCCCCTTTCCCCAACGGACCGGGGTATCTCTTTCTCCGGCACCAGCTTTAATATGGTGGCAAAGGTCAGCTTCACCTCCGAAATATTTTCCTGATAATAAGAGGGCTCAAGGGTGATGCAGTTTTCAGTCACCACCAGAAGATCACTGTCTCCGGGCTCTGTCTTCCATGCATCCAGCCACTCATCCTTTGAAGCACAGATAGCCAGATCCTTTGAATCCACCCAGCCCGTGCAGATATCCGAGTATCCCCAGTAGAAGGTATTGCCGCTGACAGTTGCCATCTGCCTTATGACAAAGGGTTCATTCACGTTCAATGCGGAAGAAACGATCTCATTATCCGTATCTGTTTCGGAATAACCGATATAGTGAGAGGTGGGCAGTGAAAGCATCGTAGTCCTTCTAACCGCCAGGGCATACTGATTACTGCTCACTCCGGTATATCCCGTTTCTTCTATGGCTTTCCCAATAGCTCCATAATATGCCTGACAATCCCCTATAAGCTCTCCGTCAGCGTAGATTGCCGGTTTATTCGGAATTGCCGGATCCTTAAGCTGATCTCTGAGGGCACCTGCATCGTAGCTTTCATTAAGACCGGCAAGGTCGTACATTTTCCCGGTTTCACCTTCCAGCATTATCCGGTTCAGATCCCGTATCCCATTTTCGGAAATAAGGACTTCATCGATTCCGATCCCCGAGCCTTTATTTTTATCACACCAGTAACCGTATTCACCCATCTCCTCCGTAACCCCGGCAGGAGTCTCCACTACTCCGGAAATCCGGGCATCTCCCTTCTCTTCCGTTGCCTGCGTTTTTTCAACGCTCCGGTATATGACCTCCTCAGCCCCGTAGGCTCTCATAGAAAAAAGAAACAGGGTAAATTGCAAAAGCAGCACAGTTAAAAAGTGTTTTTTAAAAACAGTCCTCATGAAACGTCCTTTTCAATATTTCCAATCTCATATTTCCCGTTATCATATTTGAGATCAAAGCTAATGTTCTTGGAATTTCTCGGTAACGGTGCTATATAGCATCTTACAACCGGGTTATCTTCATCTTTGATCTCTGCTTTGTAAACGCATCTCATTTCAGAGGTGGCTTTGTCTGTCCACCAGTAAGAAATATAGTCCTCATCCACCTCTTCTTCCATTGACAGACCGGCTTCTTTTATGGTGAAGCGGATCTTTCCGTTTTCAGGCTTGTCAAAATCTATATCAAAGCCCTTTGCCCCTTTTTCACCGTCTGCCAGCGGAAGCTTAACTTCCTGGTATTCTCCCTTGGAATCATCCCTGTCAAAAAGGAACATTTCTCCATAGGAATAGGGATCAGTGCCGGTATCATATGAAAAGGTCACAAGGATTTCCCTTGCTCCGTCTCCATCCAGATCCCCACCCTGTACATGGGGGAAGCCTGTGTCCCATATTTCCGGGCAGACCAGTTTTTCCCCGTTGCCGAATTCCACTGTATAAACCGCAGTCTGCTCCTCTGTATCCACCTTACGGCTCACCCGGTCATTTTTCCCGTCACCGTCATAATCACAATTAAGGAACTCCTTCTGCCATGTGTATCCGCTGCATTCATCCACATATCCTTCATATTCCCACAATACAAAGGGTGAAGTCTCCTGGTCTTCTTCGGACGGCTCCTCAACGGCTGCCGCATTATCAGCCTTTTCGGCTGCCGCGTCATCAGCTTCGGCGGCTTCAGACGCTTCCTCCGTTACTGCTTCATTCCCGGCAGTGGCGGCTTCAGACTTTTCCTCTGTAACTGCCTCCGTCACCTCTTCCTTCACAGCTTCAACATTAGCGGAGGAACTATTCTCCTGCTTTTCACCACCGCACCCGGCAAGGACTGCCGCAGCCAGTACGGCAGCCATTAAAAGCGAAACGACTGTTTTCTTCATTATGTCCATCATCCTTTCAACCCCGGCTTTACTTAATTCGGAGAGCCACGCCATTTAAAGTCCGCTTCCCCTCGCCATTGCTATTTATTAATTTCTTTAACCAGCCCTTTATAGAAGGGAATCATCTGCCTTGCCTTCTCTTTATCCGGATCAAGAGCCTTAAAATTAAGCTCGGGTATAAAGCCTGTATTTAATATAACCTGAATCCGTGAAACTCGAGTAACCATTATTCTGTAATAATAGCAGGAAAACT
>CAMJPM010000121.1 GCA_946407725.1 uncultured Lachnospiraceae bacterium | reverse complement strand
GAGGACACCTCCATAACGACGGTATCAATACCCTTATCCGCCATTTTCCGGAAGGTCTCCTGCAGCACATAGGATTCGGGAGTGGTGTTTTTTGCGGGAATGTGCTCATCGCCGATTATGGTCTCTATGGTACCGATGAGCCCCACCCTGTGTCCGGCCTTTTCCAGTATGGATTTAGCAAGATATGTGGTAGTGGTCTTTCCCTTAGTGCCGGTGATGCCTGTGATCTTCATGTTTACCGCAGGATGCCTGAACCAGGCCGCAGAGATCATCGCAAGTGCATAACGGGTGTTTTTAACCTTTATAATCACTGTTTTCCCCTTTTCCTTCAGGGAAACATTTTTTTCGACCACCAGGGCCTTTGCACCCTTGCTCACCGCATCCTCTGCGGCATCATGTCCGTCAAAATTCGCCCCGCTTATGCAGATAAAGAGGTTTCCTTCCTCCACCTTCCTGGAATCATAAGAAATACCGCTTATCTCCAGATCATCAGCTTCGCCTCCGGACACCTTATAGTCTATATCCTTTATCAGATCATAAAGAAACATCACCGGCAACTCCTTCCATTATCTCTCCACTATGCAGGCACAGCCCATTCCTCCGCCTACACAGAGGGTTGCAAGACCTTTATGCACATTTCTCTTTTCCATCTCGTACATAAGGGTAACAAGTATACGTGCTCCCGAGCACCCTACCGGATGTCCCAGGGCAATGGCTCCTCCGTTTACATTCAGAATATCAGCTGAGAAACCAAGCTCCTTGCGTACAGCTACAGACTGTGCCGCAAACGCCTCATTAGCCTCTATTAATTCAAAGTCGCCGATCTCGTATCCGGCCTTCTTCATTACCTTTCTGGTGGCGGGTACGGGACCTATCCCCATGATCCTCGGGTCACAGCCTGCAAGCTCTCCTGAAATCCAGGTGGCCATGGGCTTTACTCCCAGCTCTTTAGCCTTTTCTTCGCTCATAACAACCATTGCGGCCGCAGCGTCATTTATTCCTGAGGAATTTCCGGCTGTCACAAGACCGCCGTCCTTCTTAAAGGCGGGCTTAAGCTTTGAAAGGCTCTCCGTTGTCACGCCGGCCCTGGGTCCCTCATCGGTGTCAAAGAGGATAGTCTCCTTCTTTTTCTTAACCTCCACCGGAACTATCTCATCCTTAAATTTGCCGTCTTTAATGGCTTTCTCCGCCTTCTGCTGGGAGATTGCCGCAAATTCATCCAGCTCCTCCCTGGTGAGCTTCCACTGTTCACAGATATTCTCAGCAGTCATACCCATGTGATAGTCATAAAAGGCATCCGTCAGGCCGTCCCTTATCATGGAATCCTGCAGGCTCATGGCGTTGCTGCCCATCCTGTATCCATATCTGCCGTTGGGAAGGAGATAGGGCGCCATTGACATGTTCTCCATGCCTCCCGCAACTATGATGTCTGCGTCACCCATTCCCACAAGCTTTGCCGCAAGATTAACCGAGTGCATTCCTGATCCGCAGAGCACGTTTATCGTGGTTGCCGGAGTCTCGTCGGGGATCCCGGCATTCCTGGCAGCCTGCCTTGCGGGGTTCTGCCCCGTCCCTGCCTGGATAACACAGCCCATATACACCTCTTCCACCAGTTCAGGCTTCACCCCTGCCCTGTTTAAGGCCTCTTTTATGGCTATTTCCCCAAGCTTTACCGCGCTGGTGGTGGAAAGGGCTCCACCCATAACGCCTATCGCAGTTCTCACCGCACCTGCAAGTACCACTTTTCTTGCCATTTAATTACCTCCTTTTGAAATCTTCTCCTTGTAAATGTTGCAAAACTTCTTTATCTTATCTATTTTAGATTATGACAAACAATTATGCAATTGCTTTTCATTATGCTATACTTTTACAAGAATGAATTTTGCGGTGAACGCAAGTGGCTGTTCTGAACAGTTACTAAAATATATTATCAAGAGGTAACGCTATGAAAAGATTAAGATCCCTTAATATCCTGTTATTCTGTGCTTTTCTGATCTGTGCCGCTGCTGCGGGATGCCTTTTTCCCGTGGATTCTTTTGGTGCTGTAGTCAGAAATACCACCTTCACTTCCACTGCAGATATGATGCAGAAACTGGGAACCACGGATCCCGGTGTGTGGAATCCCTCATATCTCACGGAGGTTGAGAACACCTACTGGACCTTTGCACCGGCAAACAAGCTGGGAGCCAAAGATATCACCCTTGACATGGCAAAAAATAACTACCGTAATCTTGAGATGCTCCTGGATAACGGATACACCATGGATTACAACACCCTTTCTGCCTACTGCGATGAATATCTTGGAAAAAAGAATGGGGAACCGGATTCCTTTTACACTATTATGCACTCCTGTCTGGGAAACCCCTATCTGACGGGCCGTCCCGCTGCAACCGTAACTGCCACCACCTATAACGGCAGGGACTATTCAAAGGTCTTTGATGCGGCCTATTATCTGTCGGCTCATCCGGAGCTCTCTTCCATAGGAAACAATCCCCCGGAGCTTTTACGGCATTTCGTGGAGACCGGCATCGCAAACGGCTATGCGGGAAACGCCGCCTTTAATGTGAAGGAATACGCTGCCGGCATTGATGCCGCGGTTTTGAATACCGAGCTCACCTCCGCCCCCTATATGGCCCTGGGTCCCGGAAAGAGCGCTCCCCTCGGAAAATACAGCTATTCATGGGCTAATTACTACGGAAAATATCTGGAGCACTATAATGCGGGAGCATTGACGCTGCCCACGGCCAAACAGGACACGGCTGCCGCTGAAACCGGAGATATTGATGAAATGATGGCTGACGGAGCCGAGGACAACTCTGTTGCAATCCCAAAAACCGTGGCCTCCGCCTATACGGAAAACAGCTTACGCAGCGTATATACCAACGAAAGCGTAACCGGGGCACAGGCAAACCTCCGCCCCCTGGCGGTGATGATGCCCACCGATAAAGCAGCCCAGCCCTCCTTTGGCATAAGCTATGCTGACATATTGTATGAGATCATGGAGGAAGGGGGTATTTCCCGCCAGATGGCCATAATTCCCAACTGGACAGGGCTTTCCCGTATAGGAAACCTAAGAAGCTGCCGCCTCTACTATATCTATGCCGCAAAGGAATGGGATCCGATCCTGATACACTTCGGCGGCGTGGCGTATATGAAAGGTGTGATCAACGGAGCAGACATGAACAACATCTCCGGAACATACGAGTACGGTGTAGGTGGAAAGGCTCCCGGAGCCGGCTATTTCTTCAGGAGCAATGACAGAAAAGCGCCGCATAACGCCTACATTTCGGCTTCCGGCGTACAGAAGGCCTGTATCCAGCAGGGCTATTCCACAGCCTTAAGATCCGGATTTTACAATCCCAAACACTTTAATTTCGCTGCCGGAGTAAACGATCTTTCCGGGGCTCCCGGTGTAAAGACTGCCACAAGCATAGATCTGTCAGACATTTACCCCTACAGCAAAAGCTCCTTTACCTACAACGCATCCCAGGGAGTGTACTATAAGAACATTCACGGCGGTGCCCAGACTGATGCGGTGAACGGAAAGCAGATTTCATTTGCCAATGTGATAATACAGAACACCAAGTGGAGCCAGCTGGACAAGAAGGGCTATCTTGGCTTCACAATGATAGACACCACCGAGGACGGCTATTATTTCACAAAAGGAAAAGGCATCCACATCACCTGGAAAAAGACCGGTGACTATTCCCCCACCAGGTATTACGATGACGCTGGAAACGAAATACAGCTGAATACCGGAAAAACCTACATCGGAATAGCCCAGAAGGGCAGGACGCCTAAATTTGGGTAAAACGTAACTATATCAGATATTTCCCCTGTTGTGCTCCTCTATCAGGGCTTTAAGGTCGGCTAAGGGAACCTGGCTCATTACAGCCTCCGCGTTCCCTGTATATGCCCACTGGCTTAAAAGCCACTGCCATTCGGCATCGGTAAAATTCGACTTAAGACTTGAGGAGCCGCCACCTGCTCCGCTGCCTGCGGATATTGCTACGGCAGTACTTGCTGTATTGGCAGCGGAGGTATCAAGGGTGCCGTTTAATAACGCCTGTCCTGTCGGTCCGCTGAAAAATCCGGTTATACCAACTGCGTCAGCGTGGGCAAGGGCTCCGGTTCCCACTCTTTCAAGGATCGCCCTGTCTATGGGATTGTCCATATAGCAGTGCTCCACGATTATGGTGGGTATTCCGAGAGAAGTTCCGTATCTCACTACACCGTAATAATCCCCCTGGGCGCCGGCCTTTGTCCATATACCTTTATTCACAAATCCCAGTGACGTAAGCTGCGACAGTATCTGTCCGCCGCATTCCGCTCCCACCTTATAGTGATTTCCGAACATGGATGTCCAGACTGCCGATCCGGTCTTATCATGGGGTGAGGACGCATTAAAATGAATGCTCACAAGCAGCTTTGCCCCGGAATTTTTAGCTATGGAAGCCCTTTCCGGAAGTGAGAGCGCCGTATCCCCTGTCCTGGTCATTGCCGCGGATACTCCTGAAGCATTCAGCTCAGCGCAGAGCTGGTTTGCAACATCAAGGGTCAGGGATTTCTCCATATAAGGGGGATAAATTGCCCCTGCTCCCTGGGTCCCGGCTCCACCGTGTCCCGGATCTATCATAACGGTGGCAGCCGCAGCGCTGACAGCCATTCCCGCCACACAGAGCATCAGTATCGCTAAAAATCTTCCTATACGTCTCACTTTCATTCTCCTTTTTTAGTCTGTTCTGAGTAACTGTTCTATAGTTTCACATCGGAATATTATAACCTAAGTTCCCGGATTTTCAACAGCGGATATTCATTGTATAATGATTACCTGTTATACTCACTAACGAAATTCTTTTCCATTTCGTTAGTGAGCCCGCGCCGGGCACATGCCGCTGAAAGCGGCTAATTACCCTATGTGCCCGGTCGCATCCGCCGGAGGCTATACTCAATAACGGAATTTAATTCCGTTATTGAGTATAAATACAGCCCATATTCCGGATAAACTTTGATTTCCGGATAATCAAAGGTATAAAGGAGCATTTACCATGGCATTTGACGGGATCACCGTAGCGGCAGTGGCCGCTGAAATAAGAAAAGAGGCATTAAACGGCAGGATATATAAGATAGCGCAGCCTGAAAGCGATGAGATACTTATCACCATAAAAACCACCGACGGCGGCACAAAGCGGCTGCTGCTCTCCGCTTCCCCCTCCCTGCCCTTTGCCTGCTTCACTGAGGAAAATAAAAAAAGTCCCATGACAGCTCCCAATTTCTGCATGCTCCTTAGAAAACACATGCAGAACGGCAGGATAACAAGCGTTACTCAGCCCGGACTTGAACGGGTCATAAGGATAGGCACCGAACATCTTGACGAAATGGGCGACATGAAGGAAAAGTTTCTGATAATCGAACTCATGGGAAAGTACAGCAATATTATCTTTGTGGACGGCAGCGATACAATAATCGACAGCATAAAGCATATTTCCGAACTGGTGAGCTCCGTAAGGGTCGTATTGCCGGGTCATCCCTATTTTATACCCTTTACGGAGGATAAAAAGGATCCCCTGACAGAGCTTACGGAATCCGATTTTATGTCAACCATCAAAGGAACCGCTGCCCCGGTCTGCAGGGCACTCTATAATAATTACACCGGCATCTCCCCGGCGGAGGCAAATGACCTTTGTTATAAAGCCGGTATCGACGGGGATTCCTCCACCTCCTCTCTTTCGGATGGGGATATAAGGAAGCTGTATCTCTGTTTTTCTTCCCTTATGGGAGAGATCGAAAGCGGAAGCTTTTCCCCGGAGATCATTTATGACAGCAGAAATAATCCCGTGGAGTTTGCCGCCGTGCATCTTTCCCAGTATGAGGATTTTAACGCAGTGGGTTATAACAGTATTTCCACTGTACTGGAAAGATTTTACGCCGAAAAGAGCGTCTCCGTAAGGATGAAGCAGCGTTCCGCAGACCTCCGTAAAACAGTATCCACCCTGATTGAACGGGACTCCAAGAAATACGATATCCAGTTAAAGCAGTTAAATGATACAAAGAAAAAGGATAAATTCAGGATATACGGTGAGCTTCTCAATACCTACGGATACAGTGCCGCCCCCGGGGAAAAAAGCCTTACCTGCCTTAATTACTATGATGATACCGAGATCACCATCCCCTTAGATCCCGAAAAGACTGCCCTGGAAAATGCCAAAAAGTACTTTGACCGCTATCAGAAGCTGAAGCGCACCGATGAAGCAGTAACAGTGCAGCTTAAGGAGACAAAGGCGGATCTTGATCACCTTCTCTCCGTCCAGGCATCCCTTGACATGGTGGAAAACGAGGAGGATATAAACGAGATAAGGCGGGAGCTTATAGAGACAGGATATATCCGGGGAAGAGGCGAAAACAAGGGGCGGAAACGCACCGAAGCCGGAAAGCCCCTGCACTTTATCTCAAGCGACGGTTATGACCTGTATGTGGGCAAAAACAATCTCCAGAACGACTACCTGACCTTTAAGATGGCAGGCGGAAACGACTGGTGGTTCCATTCCAAAAAGTTCCCCGGTTCCCACGTGATCATGAAATGCGGACAGGATCCGGAGAACATCCCGGACCGGGCCTTCAACGAAGCCGGTGCCCTGGCCGCCTACTTCAGCAAGGGACGGGACCAGTCAAAGGTGGAGATAGACTATGTATTGAGAAAAGAAGTGAAAAAACCTGCCGGCGCAAAGCCGGGGTTTGTGGTTTATTACACCAATTACTCCATGGCCATTGCGCCTGGGATAGAAAATTTAAGGGAAGGCTGATACCGGCCTTCCCTTTTCATTACAGTATTTATAAGCTTTTTCTTACAGCAGTTCCTGATATCCGGGAACATAGAGATGACGTGGAATACCGTCAACCATGATGGGAGCCACATCTCCCTGGATAAGGGGACGTACATAGGTGATAAACTCGCTGGTAACATAAGTTCCGTCCTTTGTGATCCATTCCCTGGGAACAAGCCTCTCGTCATTGGCGATCTTGTGCACATCCTTAACAGCCGTTCCTGACTGATAGGGATCATCCGAAAGCCTTTCAAATACGATCATCTTTCCGCTGTCTCCCTCGTCGGCAGCCTTCATTGCGGCACCGCCAACCTCGTATGCCTCAAGGATATCCACTCTGGATGAGCAGTGGCTTGCGGCCCTCTGAAGGGTTGAAAGCTCAATAGCCCTGGTCTTGCAGCCGATTTCCTTTGCCAGCAGATCACAGAGGTACCTGGCTGTTCCCGTAAGCTGCTTATGTCCGAATGCATCCACATAGTCGGTGGCATTGCCCATCTCGCTGATATAGGTGCCGTCTGCGGTATGGATACCTTCGGAAACTGCTATAACAATGGAAGGCTTGGTCTTTAAAAGCTCCCTGCACTTCTCAACAAATTTATCTATATCGAAATCCAGCTCGGGGAGATAGATGGCATCAGGTCCGTCACAGTCCTCGCCCTTTGAAAGAGCAGCTGCTCCGGTAAGCCATCCGGCGTTTCTTCCCATTATCTCTACAACCACTATCTGTCCGTTGGTGGTCTCAAGTGCCCATCCGTCCCTGATGATCTCCTTTACGGAGGTACCGATGTACTTTGCTGCTGAGCCGTAGCCGGGAGTATGGTCTGTAAGAGCCAGGTCGTTGTCAATGGTCTTGGGGCAGCCTACAAATCTGATCTCGGAGCCGATAACTATGGCATAATCGGAAAGCTTCTTAATGGTATCCATGGAATCGTTTCCGCCGATGTAGATAAAGCAGTCGATCTCCAGATCATCAAGGATCTTGAAGATCTTGTCATAGACATCCCTGTCCTCATTGATTCCGGGAAGCTTATAACGGCAGGAGCCAAGATATGCTGACGGTGTACGCTTTAAGAGCTCTGCATCAAGCCCGGTTCTGATATGCTCGGAAAGGTCGATGTAACGTCCCTCCAGAAGTCCCTGAACACCGTGGATCATACCGTAAACCTTTTTATAGCCTCTGTCCCTTGCTGTCCTGTAAACTCCGGCAAGTGAGGAGTTGATTGCAGCCGTAGGTCCTCCGGACTGGCCAACGATAACGTTTCTCTTTTTCATTTTGCTCATTTTTTCCTGGTCTCCTTTGTTTCTTGAATGTTAATGTATCTGTTTCAGGGATCTGTTATATACGGTCTTTTACCCTTAAATACACAGCTCCCGAAATTTCGAAAACAGTATAGCACATTACCTTATGGGGCGCAATGAAGAAGTCAGCGGAAGTCAGCGGGGACGGTTCTCAGGAAGTCAGCGGGGACGGTTCTCAGTGACTT
>CAMJPM010000120.1 GCA_946407725.1 uncultured Lachnospiraceae bacterium | reverse complement strand
CTGTATGAATTGACCCCTATGATAAGGAACAGCAGGAACATGACAAACATCGTTCCTGTGGTGATATACCTGCCCGCTCCGCTGAAATTAATGGGAATGGCTCCGATATAAAGCAGGAAAACCACAACCAGCCCTAAAACCCCGATTATGAGAAGGGTGTAGGCAGAGCTTCGCAGATCCTCTGCCCGGTCTTCAGCCCTGCGGTAGGGCTTTACAGGTTCCTCTTCCATATCCGATGTATCAATACCGGATTCATCTATGGCATCAATGATATCCTGGGTTCTTAAGCCCTTTTTCCTGGCCAGTTCCACAAACTCTTCCGGCGTGATCTCCTTAAGGGGCAGCTCATCATCCGGATTTTCGGATGCCTTATACAGCTCCTCGGGATCCACGCCCTCTTCAAGGCTTTCAACAAGAGGGATATGGCAGTAGGCGCACTCATTAAAGCCCTCTCTGTATTCCGTTCCGCATTTCGGACAGATCATAGATAAAACCTCTTTATATCAAGAATTTTTTGTAAGATACTCGTCAATTCCCTTTGCTGCGGCTCTTCCGGCTCCCATTGCAAGTATTACGGTAGCAGCTCCTGTAACCGCGTCACCGCCGGCATAAACCTTTTCCTTGCTGGTGGCACCGTTTGCCTCGTCAGCTACTATACACTTACGCCTGTTGGTCTCAAGTCCCTTTGTGGTGCTTGAGATAAGAGGGTTTGGACTGGTTCCCAGGGACATGATGACTGTGTCGCACTCTATCTCATACTCTGATCCCGGGATCTCCACAGGGCTTCTCCTGCCGGATTCGTCGGGCTCTCCAAGCTCCATCTTTATTATCCTTATTCCTCTGACCCAGCCGTTCTCGTCCTCAAGGATCTCAACGGGGTTCTGGAGAAGATCAAAAATGATGCCCTCTTCCTTGGCGTGGTGTACTTCTTCAACCCTGGCGGGAAGCTCGGCCTCTGACCTTCTGTATACCACATGCACCTCCGCCCCCAGACGAAGGGCTGTACGTGCTGCGTCCATGGCAACGTTTCCGCCGCCAACAACCACTACCTTCTTTCCTCTGGCGATAGGTGTGTCATAATCATCCCTGTATGCCTTCATGAGGTTGTTTCTGGTCAGGAACTCATTGGCGGAATAAACGCCGAGAGCCTGCTCTACGGGGATATTCATAAATCTGGGAAGTCCGGCGCCGGATGCGATATAAACCGCGTCAAAGCCTTCATCCTCCAGAAGTGAATCTATGGTAGTGGATTTTCCTATAACCACATCTGTCTCAATCTTTACACCCAGAGCTTCAACGTTTGCAACCTCGGGAGCCACAACCTTCTCTTTCGGAAGACGGAACTCAGGGATACCGTAAACAAGCACGCCGCCGGCCTTGTGAAGGGCTTCAAAAATAGTTACGTCATAACCGAGCTTTGCCAGATCCCCTGCGCAGGTGAGACCGGAAGGGCCTGAACCTATAACAGCAACCTTCTTTCCCTTTTTCTCAGCCTTTACCTCAGGCTTGATGCCCATTTCCCTTGCGGTATCTGCAACAAATCTCTCAAGCTTTCCGATGGACACCGGCTCTCCCTTGATGCCCCGGACGCACTTTCCTTCACACTGGCTCTCCTGGGGACAGACTCTTCCGCATACGGCGGGAAGAGCACTGGACTCTGCTATGATATCGGCAGCTGCCTTAAGGTCATCGCCCTTTACTGCCTGTATGAATCCGGGAATATTGATGGAAACCGGGCAGCCCTCTATACAGCGGGCATTCTTGCAGTTAAGGCATCTTTCAGCCTCGCTCATCGCTTCTTCTTTATTATATCCGAGACAAACCTCCTCAAAGTTGGTTGCCCTGACTTTTGCGTCCTGCTCACGCACAGGAACCTTTTTAAGCATATCTGTAGCCATATATTTTACTCCTTCTGAATGGATTATTATCGCCTTTACACCTTATCATGTATCACATTGACCGCAACCCCCGTGGTGGGTATAGCCTTCCTTCATTGCAAGATAAGCTCTGCCTTCCTCTGTCTTATAGAGGGACATTCTCTTCATTGCACCGTCAAAGTCCACCTTTGAAGCATCGAATTCAGGTCCGTCTACACAGGCAAATTTCACCTCCCCGTCAACCACAAGCCTGCAGGCGCCGCACATTCCCGTGCCGTCAACCATTATGGGGTTCATGGATACTATGGTGTGTATTCCCGCATCCAGAGCTGTCTTTGCAGCAAATTTCATCATTATCATAGGTCCGATGGCAACGCATACATCGTAGTGGTTTCCTGCTGCGATCAGCTCTTCCATCACGCTGGTCACCATTCCCTTATGCTTATAGGAACCGTCGTCGGTGGTAAGGTGATAATGCTCACCCGCAACAGCAACATACTCCTCTTCCATTATAAGAAGGTCCTTGGTCTTACAGCCTATAACCACGTCAAAATCAACGCCGTGCTCCTTGCACCATTTTACCTGGGGATAGACGGGAGCTGTACCCAGGCCGCCTCCAACAAAGAGGTACTTTCTCTTCTTCACCTCTTCTATGGGCTCATTGCAAAACTCCGAGGGCTGTCCCAGAGGACCTGTAATATCCGCGATAAACTCTCCGGTCTTAAACTGAGCAAGCTTATAGGAAGATGCTCCTATTATCTGCGTTGTGATGGTAACTGTCCCCTCTTCCCTGTCATAGTCACTTATGGTGAGCGGAACTCTTTCTGCGGTCTCATCAGCCCTTACGATAACGAACTGTCCCGGCTCACAAGTTTTGGCGATTCGAGGTGCTTCTATGATCTGCTTGCAGATGTTTTCACAGAGCATCTCTGATTTCCTGATTTTGAACATGTTGATTCTCCTGTTTGAAAAAATTTGATGTGTTAAACCGGTACTCCGGTGTACTGACACAAAAGTACCACATTGAACCATTTTAAGGTATTTAAGCGATATATACAAGCATTTTTTGTAAGACGTTTTCAGTAAAACAGCGTGAAACCGTAGCGTCCGTCGGGCTTGATGCTGACGCGGTAGAGCATGCAGCTTATCACGTCCACCGCATAGGCATTTTCAGTCTTTTTCAGCTCGCCCTCCGGATTCTCGAAGAATTCCTCAATTATGTAATAAGTCCGGCTGCCCTCCCTGGCGGCTTTTGTACAGAGATACTTATAGTGGCCCTTTACTCCCGGGACATTTCCGTAGATATCAAGAAGAGCTCCGGTGGCCACAAGGGAAGCCGCCACATAGTTGGTGGCATCCACAGGTGAGCATAAGCCCTGGACATTAAGGCCATATTTCCTTTCAACCACATTTCCGGAAACGCCCTTGGGGGAGAATGAGCGGAACTTGTAGGTATTCTTTCCGAGAAGCATGGGAATCTGGTGAATATAAACCTCCGATTCCTCCGTGGGATCCGAACCGTCCGTTGTATAGCAGACCTTTGCGATATTGGGGTCGGAGACCGTCAGGCTTATGTATTTGGGCTGGGAATAATTTCCCTCCTTAGGGGATATCTCCGGCTCCCCGGGAATATCAAATTCCACCGTATACTTAATGCTGACCTCGGGGCTTATCATATCATAGCCGTTTATACATACGGCAGTCACCACCGTTTCCCCCTCTCCTATGTGAAGGGGTTCCATATAGAGATTAGATGCAGAATCCGGCTTGGAGCCGTCCAGGGTGTAATAGATATCGGCGTCATATTCGGTGGAGAGCACGAGATCGAACTCTTCGTTATATGTTCCGCCGGCGGTATGGAAATCCGGAGGCATGGTGAGATAACCCTCAAATTTTGAATAGATATACTCATCCACTGTCCCGGCAATAAGCTTATTAATATCGTCGTATCTGCCCTTCTCTTTCAGAATATTGATGAGAAGCTCGTAGGCATTGTCGTTTTCCGGATCCAGGACGGTTACGCCCTTAAGCACTGAAACCGCATCATCGCTTCTGCCTATGTTGTAAAGGGAATCCGCCAGGGAGATCTGGTCGTTGATCTCGATCATGGTCTCCTCGTCCCTGGCTCTGATAAGGGCGCTTTCATAGAAACTCACGGCTTCCTCGTATGATTCCGCCTCGTAGGATTTCCTTGCCTCGATAATAAAATGCTCCAGGCTGTTCCTCTCCTGCCTTACCAGATTGATGCCCACAAGAATAAGAAGCACAGCAAGAAGCAAAGCCCCTGTTAAAGCGGCTGCGTTCCGAAGAACCTTAACCTTTCCCCTGATGGCGGGAAGCCTGACGGTGTCCTTGTCTATCCTTCTGTTGCCCTGTTCATCCAGAAGCTTATCAAGAGCTTCCTTTACTTCATCGGAGGAAACTGCTATGCCCTCATCAATATCAACATCAAAATCGGGAACCATCTGGACTGCTCTGCCGCACTCCGGGCAGAACATCATTTCAGACGGTATCTCCTTACCACATTTAGAACATATCATTACGTGCCATGCACCCCTTTTCAGGTGCCCTGTTGATCCTTGTATGCTTTCAGCGTATTTTTCATAAGCATTGCTATGGTCATAGGCCCTACTCCCCCGGGTACGGGAGTGTAAAGTGAAGCCTTGTCCTTAACAGACTCTGTATCCACATCACCGCAGAGCCTGCGGCCATCGTGGGTTTCCGGATCTATGCGGTGTATCCCCACATCGATCACCACCGCATCCTTTTTAATATAGCTTTCATCTATCATTTCCGGCTGTCCCACGGCAGCCACCAGAATGTCGGCCTTTGAAGTAATGCTCTTTATGTCCTTTGTCTTTGTATGGGTAACCGTAACGGTACCGTTTTCCCTTAAGAGCAGCATTGCCATGGGTTTTCCCACTATATTGCTCCTGCCCATGACTACGCAGTTTTTACCTGAAACCTCCACATTGTAGTGGTGGAGTAATTCCATGATCCCGGCAGGAGTACAGGAGACAAAACCGTCCTTCCCGATGGAAAGAGCCCCCACCGACTGGGTGGAAAATCCGTCCACATCCTTCTCCGGCCTGATGGCCTCAATAGCCTTTTCAGAATCTATATGACCCGGAACAGGGAGCTGCAAAAGAATGCCGTTTACATCCTTATCCCTGTTAAGGTCATCGATCAGTTTTAAGAGCTCTTCGGTAGTGGTATTTTCCGGGAGCTCAAAGGATCTGGATTCAATACCGCAATACTCACAGGCCTTTTTCTTATTATTCACATAAACCGCCGAAGCTGGGTCATCTCCCACAAGTATCACTGCGAGACAGGGCTTTATCCCCTCTCTTGCGATCTCATCTCTTATGCTGTCCTTTACCTTTGCCGAAACTGCCTTGCCGTCTATTATCTTATCCATTTATTGTCTATGCCGCTCCATTCATTAATCCAAAATCTGCCGCTTTTATGAACGGCGTTTCATACCTCAGAACAATCCAATAATATTTCCGTCGTCATCCACATCTATATCAAAGGCTGCGGGACGCTTTGAGAGCCCCGGCATGGTAACGATCTCGCCGGTAAGCACCACCACAAATCCCGCTCCTGCAGAAACATAGACATCCCTTACACTTAAGGTAAATCCGTCGGGACGCCCGAGAAGTGAAGGATCATCCGAAAGGGAGTACTGGGTTTTTGCCATACATACCGGAAGATCTCCGTATCCCAGACGGTTAAGCTCCTCGATATTCTTCAGTGCGGTCTTTGTATAGGAAACATCCCCGGCGCCGTAAATCTCCTTTGCCACAGTCTCTATCTTGTCCTTTATGGGAAGGCTCGGGTCATAGACCGGCCTGAAATCAGCCTTTCCGGAATCGGCGGCTTCTATCACTTTCTTTGCCAGGTCGATCCCGCCTTCACCGCCTTTGGCCCAGACCTCAGCGTATGAATACTCACATCCCTTACTGCGTACAAATTCCTCAACAAATCTGATCTCGGCCTCCGTATCACTCACAAAGGAGTTTAAGGCCACCACAACGGGAACGCCGTACTTCTTCAGGTTCTCAATATGCTTTTCCAGATTGACTATACCTCTCTTAAGGGCATTAAGGTTTTCCTCCGAAAGCTGCTCCTTTGGAACCCCTCCGTTATACTTTAATGCCCTTATGGTGGCCACAAGAACCACCGCATCCGGCTTAAGACCGGCTATAGGACATTTGATGTCTAAAAATTTCTCCGCCCCCAGATCCGCGCCGAAGCCCGCCTCGGTGATACAGTAATCAGAGAGCTTAAGAGCCGTCTCAGTAGCCCTTATGGAATTGCATCCGTGGGCGATATTTGCGAAGGGACCACCGTGAACTATGGCCGGAGTATGCTCCAGTGTCTGGATGAGATTGGGCTTCATTGCATCCTTAAGAAGAGCCGCCATACTCCCCACAGCTTTGATGTCCGCAGCGGTAACTATGTTTCCGTCCAGGTCATAGGCCACTATCATTTTAGAAAGCCGGCGCTTCAGATCCTTTATATCCCTTGACAGACAGAAGATCGCCATAACCTCGCTGGCCACGGTAATGGTGAAATGGTCCTCCCTCACAAAGCCGTCGGTCTTTGCCCCGAGACCCACCACGATATTTCTCAAAACCCTGTCATTTAAGTCAAGGCATCTCTTTACGGCAATCCGCCTTAAATCTATCCGGAGTTCATTTCCCTGCTGGATATGGTTATCAAGAAGGGCGCAGCAGAGATTGTTCGCCGTGGTGATGGCGTGAAAATCCCCGGTAAAATGGAGATTTAACTCATCCATGGGAAGCACCTGGGCCATGCCGCCTCCCGCAGCGCCGCCCTTTATCCCGAAGCAGGGTCCAAGGGATGGTTCCCTGAGGGCAATGACCGATTTCTTTCCAAGCTTCCCGAAGGCTTCCCCCAGCCCCACTGTAACGGTGGTCTTTCCCTCTCCCGCAGGAGTGGGGTTTATGGCCGTCACAAGAATGAGCTTACCTCTTTTGTTATTTTCAATGCTCCGGAGATACTCTTCCGAGAGCTTCGCCTTGTACCTGCCGTAGGGCTCCAGGTCTTCCTCTTTTATACCAAGCTTTGCAGCCACCTCTGAAACAGGCAGAAGATGCGCCTCTCTTGCGATCTCAATATCGGTCTTCAATGTTACCTCCTTTTTTTTTGTGATGCGCCGTTCTTCAGGCGCATTGCCTACGCACCGCCGCGCACCGGAGGTGCCTGTCATCGGCGGTGCTCCTTTTTCCTGTGATGCGCCGTTCTTCAGGCGCATTGCCTACGCATCCGGTTCATCCACATCATCCATATCGGAACCGATGAGAAGAAAATCTTCAAACTCCTCTTTGGACATAAGTACCTGACGGGGTTTTGTGCCGTCTTCACCGCTCACCACCCCTGCTTCCGCAAGCTGGTCCATGATCCGCGCAGCCCTGTTAAAGCCTATGCGGAACATTCTCTGTAAAACACCGATGGTAGCCTTTTTCTTTTCCGTCACAAATCTTCCGGCGTCGGCAAAATAGGAATCCCTGCCGTCATCCGTTTCATCTGTCTCCGGTGTATTTCCGAAATTATTGTCCTTTTTATCGCTGCTTACCGCCGCATTGATCTCTTCCGTGATATCCGCCGAACTCTCTTCCGCCGCTGCGGCCTGTCCCCTTATAAAATCGGTAACCGCCTGTACCTCATCATCTGAAACAAAGGCTCCCTGCAGTCTCTCGGGTTTCGGATACTTCTGGGGGTAAAAGAGCATGTCGCCGTTGCCGAGAAGCTTTTCAGCCCCCGCAGAGTCCAGAATGGTTCTGGAATCCACATTCGAAGAAACCGCAAAGGCTATACGGCTTGGCATGTTTGCCTTTATAAGTCCGGTGATAACGTCAACCGAGGGCCTCTGGGTGGCAATGATAAGATGTATCCCCGCAGCCCTTGCAAGCTGTGCCAGGCGGCAGATGGAGGCTTCCACATCCTTTTTCTGTACCATCATAAGATCCGCAAGCTCGTCAACTATGATGACTATCTGAGGCAGCTTCACATAGGGTTCGCCGTCGGCAAGGGTCTCACCTGCCGCATTCAGTTCATCCACCTTTTCATTATATCCGTCCATGTTCCTTACATGGATCCTGGCAAAGAGCTGGTAGCGCTTCATCATTTCCGCCACGCCCCAGTTCAGTGCTCCGGCGGCCTTCACCGGATCTGTGACAACGGGGGTCAGAAGGTGCGGGATCCCGTTATAAACCGAAAGCTCCACCACCTTGGGGTCTATCATAATGAGCTTAACCTCATCGGGCTTTGCCTTATAGAGGATACTCATGATTATGGTATTTATGCACACGGATTTTCCGCTTCCGGTGGCTCCGGCGATAAGGAGATGGGGCATCTTTCCTATGTCAAAGACCACGCACTCCCCTCCTATGTCCTTACCTACCGCAAAGGATATCCTTGAGCGGGAATTTGCGAAGGATGCACTCTCTATAAGATCCCTCAAATACACCGGAGTAGTTGATTTATTAGGTATCTCTATA
>CAMJPM010000119.1 GCA_946407725.1 uncultured Lachnospiraceae bacterium | reverse complement strand
ATGAATAAGCAGGGAAGGATAAAAATAGTTGTAATACTGGTCCTTGCCATGCTTGCTTTACTTGCGGTTTTTTATTTCGTTGCGAATTCAAAGAAGCCTGACGATCTGGTGAGGCTTTCCGCCACCGAATCCGTGATACAGCGGGATCTTGGCATAAACTATCCGCAGACCCCCAAGGCGGTGGTACGGTACTATGCGGAGCTGAGCCAGTGTATGTACGACCCCGGCAATTCCGATGAAGAGGTTGAGGCCATCGCAAAGCAGTCCAGGCTTCTCTTTGATGAGAAATTAAAGGCACAGCAGAGTGATGCACAGTATCTTGCCAGCTTAAAATCCGCCATAGCGGGCTTTATAAACGAAAACCGCAGGATAGTGAGCTTTACCATTTCGCCTTCCCGGGAGGTGGTATACAAGACACTGGATATCGGGGATGTAGCCACGCTCTACTGCACCTACACGATGCAGAAGGGTTCCGTTTCCTACAGCGACGCCGAGCATTTTCTTTTAAGGAGGGACAGCACAGGGCGCTGGAAGATCCTTGGCTGGCAGAGCGCTTCACTGGACGAGGCTCCTGTGGACAACGGATCCGATGAGGATGAGGAAGAGAATGCTGTTTATGTAGACAGCACGAAACAGCTTGAAAATGCCGAAACTCAAGAAAATCCCGGGGATAAAAAGACTGACGGGGCAAAGACCGAGGCTCCGAAAGCGAATATAGAGGTTCCTAAAGTGGAGATCCCGAAGGTTGAGGTAAAGGTGCCCGATGTAAAATGAGCGATATATATGTTTTGGGAATAGAGAGTTCCTGCGATGAAACGGCTGCGGCTGTGGTGAAAAACGGCAGGGAAGTTCTTTCAAATATCATATCTTCACAGATCGATATTCACACCCTTTACGGGGGAGTGGTGCCGGAAATCGCCTCCAGAAAGCATATAGAGAGAATAAACCAGGTGGTAAAAGAAGCCCTGAAGGAAGCCGGGATGGAGGGCAGAAAGCCGGATGTCATCGGAGTGACGAACGGCCCCGGCCTGGTGGGACCGCTGCTTATCGGGCTTTCTTTTGCGAAGGCCTATGCCTACGGTCTGAATGTTCCCTTTATCGGAATAAACCATATAGAGGGACATATCTGTGCAAATTATATTGAGGATAAGACCCTAACGCCTCCTTTCATGTGTCTTGTTGTCTCCGGAGGACATACCCATCTCCTCCGGGTGGTGGATTACGGGAAATATGAAATCCTGGGCCGGACACTGGATGATGCGGCAGGTGAAGCCTTTGATAAGATCGCAAGGGTCATGGGACTGGGGTATCCCGGGGGTCCGAAGATAGATATGGCAGCCCGTGACGGAGACAGCGAAGCCGTAAGCTTCCCCAGGGGACACGGCAGCGGAGAATACGATTTTTCTTTCAGCGGACTGAAAAGCGCAGCATTGAACTATCTTAATTCCTGTGAAATGAAGGGGGAAAGCGTTTCCGTAGCCGATACCGCAGCCTCCTTTGAAAAAGCTGTGGTGGATGTACTGGTGGAAAACGCAGTTAAGGCCCTTGATCAGTATGGTGATAAGAGCTTTGCCATTGCCGGGGGAGTTGCATCAAATTCCATGCTGAGATCGGAAATGGAAAAAGCCTGCGAAAAGAGAGCTGTAAGGTTCTACAGACCGTCTCCGGTTCTTTGCACTGACAACGGAGCCATGATAGCCTCGGCGGCTTATTTCAGGTTTATGGCGGGAGAAAGGTCGGATCTTTCCCTGAATGCAGTTGCGGATCTGAAGATCTGAAAAGGAGGCCAGATGAAGGTTGATGCCATAGTTCTTGCCGGGGGCAGGGGAAAAAGGATGGGAAGCCGTATTCCCAAGCAGTATATGGAGCTTAACGGAAAGCCTTTGCTATACTATTCCCTTAAGGCTTTTGAGGAATCCTTTGTGGACAATGTGATCCTGGTCAGCAATGAGGGGGATCTCGATTACTGCCGCAAGGAGATAGTCATAAAATACGGTCTTAATAAAGTAAACAAGATAGTAAAAGGCGGCGAGGAACGCTTTGATTCCGTTTATAACGCCCTTATTGCTTCGGACGGCTGCGACTATATCTATATCCATGACGGCGCGAGGCCCCTTGTTTCACAGTATATCCTTGACCGGTGCCAGCACTATGTGGAAAAATACAGGGCTGCTGTTGCGGCACATCCCGCCGGAGACACCATAAAGCTGGAGGACGGAAACCATTTTATAGAATCCACTCCCGACAGGAATAAGGTATGGCTTATGGAAACCCCCCAGGTATTTGAGTACGGCCTTGCCAGGTCTGCCTATGAAAAGCTTATGGCTTCCAGGGACAGGCTGAAAGAAGCGAACGTAAATATCACCGATGACACCATGGTCATCAAAATGTTTGAAAATGTGGATTCCTATCTGGTGGAGAATACCAATTGCAACATCAAGGTTACCAGACCGGAAGACATGCTGATCGCAAAGGTCATGCTGGAGGAAAGGGAGCGGACCAGCTCTTGCTAATATCATAATTTTGTGGTAAGGTTACTTTTGTTGCAGGTATGCAGCATTTAAATCAAAGGAAATTCTTCGGGGCGGGGTGAAATTCCCCACCGGCGGTAAAGCCCGCGAGCCATGGCATAAATAAACATTTTATCGATGCCCGGCATGATCCGGTGTGATTCCGGAGCCGACAGTAAAGTCTGGATGAGAGAAGATGGATGATGTTATCATGTTCATGAACCCCGGAGTTTAAATACTCCGGGGTTTTATAGTGAACGACAAAATAAATTTGTCGTTCACTATAAAGCTTCCGGCGGATGCGCACGGATTTTGTAAGGAAATATGCCGCCAAAGCGGCCACTTGACCAAAAACAGGTATATTTTTGGTCAATATAAAATCCGGCGCAGCAAACGTCAAAGTAAAAAGAACTTTGTCGTTTGCTATATCTGTAGAATTTCCTTATTTATAGCAAAAGGAGGAAAGTAAAAAATGAGTTCTTATGATGAAGCCTTAAAAAACGTCAATGCGGTAAACAGTACAAGACTGCGCAGGATCTGCGGCACGGCCATGCTGTCGGCGGCAGCTTATGTGCTGATGTTCCTGGAGTTTCCGGTTCCGCTGATACCGTCCTTTATTAAAATGGATTTCTCCGAGCTACCGGCTCTTATTGCGGCTTTTGCTTACGGACCCTTATCTGGAATAGCGGTATGCCTGATAAAGAACCTTATCCATCTGTTTAATACCCAGTCAGGAGGAGTGGGAGAGCTTTCTAACTTTATCCTGGGGGCAGTATTTGTATTTACAGCGGGAATGATCTATGAACGCGCCCACAGCAAAAAGGGTGCCGTAACCGGAGCTCTTGCGGGAGCTTTACTGATGGCGGCAATAAGCGTCCCCAGCAATTATTTCGTCGTCTATCCTGTTTACACCGCATTCATGCCCATGGAAGCCATAATCGGAGCATACAGGGTGATAAATCCTTCGGTAAACACACTGATGGACTGCCTGCTTATGTTTAATATGCCCTTTACCTTTGTGAAGGGACTGTTTTCCCTCATAATAACCATCCTGATATACAAGCCGCTTTCCCCCATGCTCCACGGCTACAGGTAAAAATATACATACAAACAGTCAAGCGAGCAGGGGCTGCCTTTCCCCTGCTCGATTAGATACCCGGGATCTGTCTCATATAAGAGCCACAAAACATTTATAGATCTGATGTAACTGTTCAGAACAGTCACTTGCGTTCAGCGCATCAGCAGCACAATAAAACCTTGGCATTTTGGCATCTGATAAGAATGGATCAGTTCATATCATATTTTAATTGAAATAATGTACAACAACGCTTGTAAAAACTGCAGACAGAGAAGAAAAGGGGATGCTGCGTTCCACAGGTTAAAGAGCATTCTCAGCCATTTGAAAAAGAATGTCAGCCCGACAAAAGGAGCAAAACTGGGCATTATTTGGGATTCCAGGGTGAAGTGTAACCGGGGACTGTACTGCAATGCACTTGAACAGACAAAGAACCAGATCAACAAATATGGGATCGAGCTTGAGCAGTATATATACACGCTTGTTTACACAAAAGAACCGGAAGATGAACTGGACCGGATACTGGAACAGCTAAAGGATTATTTTCCTTTGGCATATGACGCAATAAAAAATCTTATGAGGCTTTGAATAAAATCCGAAGCTTCACTAAAATAGTTAAGAATCCTCTATCCCTGCGAGTTCTTTGCAGGTTTTTTTATATTTCAGAACTCCCACGCCGCACAACAGCCTGTTTCGCCGGTAAAATTTCATGCAGATTGTGTAATAACAGAGACGTGAAAAATACAGCCTCAACCTTATAAATTTACCATTTACATGGATTAGAAATGATAGATAAAAAATGGCCGGAAGCCTTGATAAACCTTGACATTTCGCAATAGCCTCTCGGAATTTAACCCATGAGGGGATTAATATAGGGGATTCGCCCCAAATGAACATTGAAAAGTGAATACTGTCCTGATACAAAAGATGGAAGTGGGAAATCTGGGATATACAGTTCATAAATGGCGTACTTTAACACAGCACCTGCTTCGGGTGACTTTTTTGATCCATGTGGTAGAATACTATCAGTTGATCAACTAAAAATCAGGAAGCTTGTGCGAAGATATCCTTTAGCGAAGAGTTGGACGAAGCCAAGCTCCACGCATCAAGATGCTGGCACATCATGATGCAATAGAGGCGGCAGTACCACATCTTTGTAGAGCGGTGTCTGCCGCTCTCTAACAGATAGTCAATTTTCTCACGCTTATTGCATCTTTCGGATGAGGTGCGTTTGTTGTATTCCAGTATCCACTCCTTAGATTCCCTCGCCGGTACGGTAAATATACGTGGATTATCCTTGGTAGCCACATGGACAACAAGACCATATGGGGAATCAGAGCATTTATATTTGCAATGGATACCATCACAGTGGTAGACGTTAGGGCAACGGTATTTATACCGCATCCGGTTTCTTTCATAACCGTCACGGATCATTTTTAAGCCGGTCTGACAGACCGGAATGCCGTCCTTTCCGATGTTGTAGGTATCCTTGTATTTGAAGCTGACACTACCACGCTCGTTGAGGTCAATGATCGCAGGTATGGAGTTTTCCAGGCAGAACTGGTAGATAGCCATCACGTCATGGGCTGAATCAA
Source organism: uncultured Lachnospiraceae bacterium (assembly GCA_946407725.1). Lineage (GTDB taxonomy): Bacteria > Bacillota > Clostridia > Lachnospirales > Lachnospiraceae > NK4A144. Next base: position 3,756 of record CAMJPM010000119.1, on the reverse strand, counting down.
GAAGAGCTTCCGTAACATTGGCCTCCTTGAGGAAAGCCTTCATAACTGCATATGTATGACATAAGCCAAATGAGTCATGCATGGAGGCGCGGTTCAACAGGGGAAAAACAGGAAGGTCGTTTTCAGAATCAGCAGCCGTCATCATATAGAGATCGTAGCCATAGTAATACTTGTGGCGTGAGGAATCATAGCCGCAGTCGGTATCGGGCTGGTAATACCAGCGGTTGCAGTTACATTTGCGGTCATCGCATTTACAGAGTTTCCTGTACCGGTGCCTTGCAGAAGTCTCGACTTCTGTGCCGTCTCCTGACAGGACAAGGTTTGAAAAATCAATCAGTCCAGGATCTGCGGAATGCTTAAGGAAGAGATCATGGAAAATCTGGAACAGTCTGGAAAACGGCTGGTCTGTGGTTGGGGGATTTTCCTTAAGCTGTTTTATGAGTTCCTCTACTGAGATGTTTTCAACAGGTGCGGCTTTATCATCCGGGTTCTTGGGCTTTTCCACCTTCCTTGTTTTGCGGGGCTGGGCATGAGGGGACAGATTATCCTTATCCGACATCCAGAGTTTGTCATGGAAATCGTAAAAAGTACCGACTCCGGGAGTATCATCCGGGTGAAACCCGCTGATTATGGCTGCCAGAGGATTGGTCTTTAGTACCTGACTCCACTCTGTAAAACCTGTAATCTTCATGACGGGAGCCAGCATCATGGTACGGAGCATGCACGACGGGGTTCTTGGAATCGGACCAAAAACGGAGTAGCAGTCAGACATGATTTCATCCACAGGTGAAAGATCCAGAGAATAGAACTTCCCCAGAGTCTCCCAAAGAGAAGGGCCGAAGCGGGAGAATGCGTCAGGATAGTATTGCTTAAGCAGTGAAACAACCTGCTTTTGATAAGCGGGATGTCCACCAGGGTTAATAGGTTTCATAAGGGTCACCTCCTTTTTAAAATTCAGTCCGGGTTTCCGGTTGCGCCGGAACGGAACACTTTTATTGATTAAGGGGGCCGCCTCGCAGTCCCTGAAGGGCAGAGGACTACAAGGCGGCCCGCACATTTTTGAGGTCTTGTCAACCCCTATTTTGAAATTTTGGGGGGATTTGAAATTTAGAAAGGTATTGACATCAGCATAAATAAAAGGCTCAGAGATTCCGAGAGCCTATGCATATATGGGGGGTAATACTGCAAGCGGGAATGTAACATTAGACGGAGCGAAGACGGTAACGGCTTCGTCAACGGACATGGAAAGCGTGGCTGGAGGATCAGAGCAGTATTATATAACTATCAACAAAGACAGCAACGTAAACACCTGTACCGCATCACAGTGGGTTGATAAAGGCGCTTCAATAACAGTTTCTGCAACAGCAAAGTCTGGATATAAGATTACAGGAGGAACAGGAACTTATAGCAATATTACAGATAAGAAGGCTATAAATGTTACAAGTGCAGTAGATGGCATCACTATTGAATGGACATCAGCACTTTCATAATACGGCAGTTTTATTAATTCAATATCACCTGCGCCCTCCACAACCAATAATTATGGCGGAAAGCAGATAAGATATACCAAACCTGACGGCACGACTGCCGTGGCTAATCCATATCAAGCTGGCAGCATTACCGTTAAAAATAATTCAACGGTCTATGTGGATATGTACGCAGGGTCGGACACGTCCACGAACGAAAAAAGCGGTGTTGGCTGGTACAATGAAAGCAGCAAAAACGACAATAACGGCGTACTTAGTTCTGTTGGCAAATCGTTCTCGTCTCCAGCAGTATTATCTATCGGCAGTGATAAAACAGAGATAGTGTCTACGGCTGGTTCGTGATGGCCTCGTGACCCTGCCCCACTGGCAGCAGTGCTTAACCCAATACACGTAGATGAAATCAAGAAATTATTGGTCAGAAGGAATCACAAGGACAGCCTGTTCTGTGATCTGTTTTCACAGAAAGGTTATGCATTGTCATTATATAATGCGGTAAAGGGAACGGATTATGATGATCCGGAGGAACTGCAGGTTGTGACGATCAAGGATGTCATTTATATGCACAGGAAAAATGATGTATCCATTCTTTTTGACCATAGACTGACCCTTTGGGAACATCAATCTTCAATGAACAGGAACATGCCTGTCAGAGGATTGATCTATTATGCCCATAATATAGAGGGCATCCTGGACAACAACCAGAAAAAAAGACTTTTTGGAAAATCGGTAGTAAAAATCCCGGCCCCGGAGTATTATGTATTGTATAATGGTATTGATAAGTCACCGGAGCTAATGGATTTAAGACTGTCTGATGCGTTTGAGGTCCCGTCTCCCGGTTATGAGTGGACTGCGCATCTTATAGACATTAACTTCGGACATAATGGTGAGATCATGGAACAGTGCCCTGCGTTGGAAGGTTATGCTTTTCTCATAGAGGAGATCAGGGCAGGACGCGTGAGAGGTCTCACAGAGAAACAGGCAGTAGACGCTGCCATAGAGAAAGCTATAAATGAGGGGTATCTGGCAGAATATCTGACAAAAATCCGGGCGGAGGCGAGAAGCATGTTACTTACAGAATTTGATGAGAAAGCTTATGAAGAAGTCATAAGGGAAGAATCTTTTAAAGAGGGAAAGGCCGAAGGAAAGGCCGAAGGAATAGCTGAAGGAATAGCCGAAGGAATAGTAAAGGGAAAGGCTGAAGGCATCATCCAGGCCAGGGCAGAAGATATAAAGATCTTTATTTCTGACAAGAGGGAAGATGGGAAATCAGATGAAGAGATCAGGAATAGGGTGAAGAAGTATTACGGCCTTGAAGACAGTGAGGTTGAGAGGTTCTTTTTATAATAATAAAAGTTTTATAAAACTCTTTAAATATTTGGAGTTTGGTGGTATGATTTCTATGTATAGGTATGTTTTAAGGGACAGTATGTCTAATTGACCCCGGTTTAAGGAGGTGGTCGTATGAATGTCAATGCTGTCAATATTTTGGGTAATGCCGGAATAGCCGGCAAAGGCGCACAGGCCGTTATAAAGTTCATACCGTCCAGGGAAGAGACCAATCTTAAGCTTGCCAGAGAGGCGGCAAAAGGCGGTATTTCAAAGGACGGGGATACGGTAAATGTTTCCGCGGAAAATACAAAGCTCAAAACCATGTATGATTCAAAGCCTAAGGGAGCGGTATCCTTCCTGAAGGAAGAGGATAACGAAGGAAAGAGCCCGGCGGAAACCATAGCACAGGCTGCCTCTGAAAAGGGCATCAGCACTGAACTCTATAATATAGATCTGGACAGGGCTGAAGCGGATCTCATTTCCAAAGAGACTAAGGATATCAGTGCTGCAGCGGCTGCTTCAAATGATAACGCCGATCTGTCGCAGTATATGGCTTATGAACTTAAGGAGATGTATCAGGACGGAGAGATAACTCCCGCGGAGTACCGCTTCGAGATGCAGCGCCGTGAACAGAACAGGGCTGCCGTAAACGAAAAAGAGGATTTCTCCATTCCGAAGAAGAATAAGGACCAGCCTGTAAATAAGACGCAGACAGTAAATAAGGACCAGCCCGTAAATAAGACGCAGACAGTAAATAAGGATCAGCCCGCAAATAAGGTTCAGTCTGAAAATAGGGGTCAGCCCACAGATAAGACACAGACGGTAAATAAGGGCCAGCCCGTAAATAAAGCAGAGGACAACGGTTCCGTACGCAGCACGGAAGAAAATAATGACCTGTATCTTAAGAAAGAGGAAAACAACCCCTTCAAAAAGCAGGTAA
>CAMJPM010000118.1 GCA_946407725.1 uncultured Lachnospiraceae bacterium | reverse complement strand
ATGTAAGGACATTTCTGCAGGAAGCGGAACAGGCAAAGGAACCCGGGGAACGGAACAATATAGATGCAGTTCTTCAGGTGAGTGTTTCGGAGAATGCAGAGCTTTTTGAAAAGATAAGGAGGGATGAACGTATGTGCCAGGCTCTCAAAGAGCTGATGAAAGACGAAATAGCGGAAGAAAGAGCAGACGAAAAGGTAATAGACATAAAGCAGCTTATGAAAAATATGAAAATGACGGCTGAACAGGCAATGAATGCACTTGGAATACCGGTTGCAGATCAGTCCAAATATTCTGCTATGCTTTAAGCTCTTCAAGAAAACAGAATAACAACCAACAACGAAAGTAGTAGATCCCGGCGGTTTGCTGCTTTTTCTATTGCAAAAAAGTTTATAGAGATTGGAAAAGAGATGACAACAGGATGCAAGACAATGGGACAGCAATTAAAAAATCGAGTATTATGCAACTATTAAACGATTTCTGATATTTTTTATATAACTATAGGATAGCGAATTTTATCGAAAATTCGCTATCCGTACTTGGCACGTGCCCTGCTTTTTAGGGCACGTGTCCCGCGGAACGCGGGATTTCCGAACGCATTTTCCGATTTTGCGTTCGGAAACCTATAATTTGTGGTATCACTTATATAAATATCAGTTGAATTATTTAAATTTTTTTAGTCAACAGCGGTTAATTATTAATATATATTAACCGATATATATTCCAGACAGGAAGCATGTTGGATGTGGAGGATGCACATGAATATCAATATAAAGATTCCGGGTAATTTGTTTGGGAATAATAATGAACTGAAAAGCACGAAAGAACGTCTTGAAAGACAGGAAAAACGGGATAACCAGATACCGTTGCAATATAAGAGGATTGATTACGGGGTGTAGGCGGTTTCACGGAAGGAGGATTATATGGCACTTTCAAATGTAATGTCTCAGTCACTTATTTCAGCAGGGAATTCGATGAAGTTGGCCAGGATACAGCACGGTATTAAAGACAGGATGGATAACGAGGCTGGTGTACTCAGCGCAGAAATAAAGCTTGACGGGGGACGGGGCGGCGACGTCACAAAGAAAAATGAAAAACTGAAGGAAGCAGAGGAAAAGGCTGCTGAAATGAATGCTGCCGCTGCTGAAACTATGGGAGACTTAAATAAGGGATTAAAAAGAGCAGCAGAGGAAGACCTTAAGGAAACCAGAGAGGAAAAAAGACAGGCAGAAAAAGCAGCGGAAAGAAAAGAAGCGAAGAAGGCACAGGAAAAGAAGTGCGCAGAAGCAGTCAGGAAAGATGCGGATAAAGCTGTTGATAAAACTGATCTCGATGGCTCAGTGGGATCCGGAGACGGTATTGCCGGAAATGTGGTTGATATTGCGGCTGATGGTGTAACACCAGATACAGTACAGGAATCGTTAAGACCGTTGGAATAAACGTGGATGTAAAAACCTGATGCAAATGTTATAATAGATTAACAGTTAATAGTTATAAACTATTTATAATACAGGAGATGAAGTTTGAAACAATAGTTTCAAACTTTCATCGGTGACGCGCAGGCACGTCACCGATGAGCACACTTGCCTGCGGCAAGGTACAATAAATGGGAAACGAAGAAAAAATGCCGACAGAACGTGAATGGCTCCTTATGGAGGCGATCTGGGATTTTGAAGAGAAAAATGAAGGTGCGGAAGAAGGCATAACTTCCACGGATATACTGGAGAGAATACGGGTAAATAATGAAATGACAGTCCGGACTGAGCGGGTTCTTATGCACCATCTGGTAAAGAAAGATCTGGTGGGCTATACCGTGGATGCTCTGGATAACAGGGTTTACCACTATTATTCAAAAAAATCAAAAGAAGAATGCCTTAAGGATAAGGAGCAGGGCTTTATTGACCTGTATTTCCAAGGGAACCGGGTCGGGGCTGCCGCATCATTTTTAAGGGACGCAGAGCTTTCTGATAAGGATATAAAGGAACTTAAAAAGATATTGAAACAGACGAAGGGAAAGCATAGTAAATAGGAAGTTATGTGATTTCATGGAAGGAATTGACAAGGCATGGATAATGCAATGATCGTTATCTTCAGGGAACTTCATAGATTAGAGGAGCTTGTTAGTTTTTCCGGGACTTATAAGGTTACACTTGCCCTGAGGTGTACCATTGTGTCATTTTTTATTCTGGCAATTGTGATGTTCCTCAGGGAAACCATTCTTAAAAACACTGTGTTTCTTAAAGGACTCATATGGTCTCTGTTTCTGCTGGTGCCGTTTTTTGGGAAGCTGAAAGCGTATTACAGTATAAAATTCCTGGCTAAGCCGTCTATGTTTTGTCAGGCGGTTGCCATTTCGTATCCCTGGTTCCCGGCGGTATACATCATTGTGGCAGGAATTCTTATTATCCGGTTTATACGGGATTTAAGGGGGATGGGAAAACTCCTTGAGGAAGCAGAGCCATTCCATATGGGTAAAGAGGATGTGTGGGTCACTGACCTTCCTGTATCTCCCTGTTCCTTTGGGCTTTTTTCACCAAGGATTCTTATTCCAAGGGCTTTGACAGACGAACTGACAGATAAGGAACTGGAAACTATCATAATTCATGAGAGAACGCATATACGGCTTGGACATCTGTGGATATTCTCTATATGGGAGATATTTTCCTCTCTTTTCTGGATGAATCCTTTGCTTAGGTTTTCATTCCGCTATCTCAGGGCTGATATGGAGGAGATCTGTGACAGGGTGACTATAGCTCACAGCGGAAACGATCCTGCCGGATACGGAGAACTGATATTAAAGAATGCTGTTTTTTCTGTCGGAATGAGGAAGCGCCTCCCTGCTATGTTTATCGGTGGAAACGGCAAAGAAGAATTGAAACGAAGGTGTGTAAAGATAGCAGACTATATCCCGTACAGCAAAAGTATCGCGTGGTATATGACAGGTGTATCGGCAGCTATGCTGATTGCAGTATTTATTGCCATTTCGTTTTATTCTTATCCTAAATACGAGATACTTCCTGATATCACAGTTACGGATGATATAGCTAAAGTGTATGTGGATTGGGATGAAGTGGAAAAGGCAGGCGCCATCGAAAGAAAGAACGGAAAATTCCTGGTGGATGCAAAGAAACTTCGTACTGTTCTTCCCGGGGATTTCCCAAGGAACAAGTATATATACTTCTATTATGACGCCTTTATGAAGATACCGGGAATGGGCGGCGGCTCGGATGTGGCATGGCTTGAGGATGTGCCGGAAGAGGGGATTTTTGAAGCAATCGTGGCAGAACGTGAGATAAAGGATGACATCTGCATATGGATCATAAAATATCTGATCTGATATTTTTTTAGAAAGATTGTTAATGAAAGTTAATCGATTGTCATGGAAGTGTCATTTTTGTATATCCGGAATAAAGACCGGGGAAGGGAGATACTGATGAACGGAATCAAAAGTATTTCATTTAGAGAGGTTGAAAACAGGCTTATTGTAAGGGTTCACAAAAGTGTAAAGAATTCCTCGGCAGGGAAGCTGAAGAAAAGGCTGCCCTATAATTTCAAGCAGCTGTCTAACCAGATCATGCAGGTCAAGACCTCGAATGCAGCCAGGCCGCTGGTTACAAAGATACAGTCTAAACTCTCCTGGCTATACAGGAAGCTGAAATCGGGTGAATACGGAGACAGTGAGATAGCGGCAGCCATAATCCATGCAGCTGCCATGGAAAAAATAGCAAAGCGAAAGGTCCGCCATCTGGAGGAAGAGGAGGCAGCTGAAAACGGCAGCAGTCCGGCAAATGCTCCGGGAGAAGATGAGGAGATATTCGGAAAGGACGAACTGGAGGAAAGCCTTAAAGAAAGTGAAGAGATCTCCGGAAAAATTATGAAGCGTATGATGGAGGAGATCGAAGAGCTGGAAGAGGAACTATCCGGGGATATGATGTCAGAACTGCAGGACATGGTATCCTGTGCCGGTCATGAAATGTCAGAGGAAGAGATAAAGGAACTTAGACGTAATCACCGGACTGAGGAAGAAAGGCAGCTCACAAGGGCTGATCTCAAATACCTGAAGGCAATGTTTGACAGGCTGGAGCAGGAAAAGAAACAGGTTTCAGGAGCTGCAGCCCAGTATAGCGGGAATGGCAGCGATTCTACTTTTTCCTTCTCCGTAGACTGCCTTCCGGATGTGGAACTTACGGATGCAGATATCGGGGAAAGCATTGATCTGAGCGGTTGAAATGTACGGAAGATTTTTAAGACACAGAACCGGTTTTGGCATACCGTTAAGATATATTAATAGTTAAATATAATTAAGAAAAATAGTTTAAATCTTAAAGAGGAGGACAGGGATTATGTCAATGGAAATTAGTAGAATCAGTAGGTTATCAAATGCAGGTTATCTGAAACCTGAAATTAATGAATGGAAGAAAGACGGTGAGGGACCGCATGGTGGAAGAAGATCATATGATGGCGTGGTATATGAAAAGTCAGCAGATAATGAAGGGAGTTCGATTTATAACATCAATAAAATGCCGCAGAATGACAGAACTGCAGTAGTGGAGAAAATGAAAGCGGATGATAGGAAGAGAGAACAGCAGATGCGGGATCTTGTGCAAAAGACTCTGTCCGGACAGCTCGGTACGTTTGGAAAAGCAAGCGGGGACAGCTTCTGGAAAACACTTGCAGGAGGTAATTATACCGTTGATGCAGCTACAAAAGCCCAGGCACAGAAGGACATCGGGGAAGACGGATACTGGGGTGTAAAGCAGACCTCAAAGCGGCTCTTTGACTTTGCCAGTGCCCTCGCCAGGGATGATGTGGATAAGATGAAGGATATGCAGAAAGCTATGGAAAAAGGCTTTAAGCATGCAACCAAAGCCTGGGGAAGGGAACTTCCGAAGATCAGTCAGGATACCCTTGATGCAGCCAACAAGCTGTTTGAGGATTATTACAGGTCGAAGGAACAGGAAAAAACTGTTGCCGAGGTCTAATAATCCGTAACAAACTCTCCGAAATAATAAATGGAGTATTATCGTCTTTTTGTATTTTTAACCGTAATTGAAACTGACTGACAGGAGGGACCCCATGCAGATTCAGGGATTGAATGAAGGAAATGGATTCGGACATTTCAATATAGCAGGAACTGACAGAGAGCAGAGAGCAGGAGCCGAGAGGCACGGAAGCGGGCTGACCATATCTGCAGCAAATGCGCTTAAATTCTATGATAACCAGAACAGCCTGGATCAGAGGAAGGCACTTGCACAGAAACAGGCAATGCGCATCGTGAGGGAGGCCTTCAAGGGTGATGTAAATCTGGATGACACTCTTAATGATCTGAGAGACAAGGTTTCTTCCCTGAGAAACGAGATAAACGAAGGGAAAGCTGAGGAGGCTGAGAATAATAAGAAACTTGCAGATCTCCAGCAGGAATACGGAATAGATCCTAGTGGGGAAGAACATCAGAAGGTGGAAGTGCTCGCCAAAAAGATGTTGGCTCCTAAAAACGCGGAAAATGATGCGGCTCTTGAAAAGGAGATGGAAGGTCTTACAGAATATCAGAGGAAAGCATTAAACCTTGTGGCAAAGAACCGGGCTGATGGACAGGAACGCCTTTTTAAGGAATATGAAATGCGTGAGATCATTTCCGGTATCCGGAGCATCAACATGGACAGGCTGAAAAGTAATCCCATGGGAGATGCACAGGATGAAGCAGCGGAGATAATGGATGCTGCAAACCGGGATGCGATCCTTTCCCTTGCTCAGGATGCCAAAGACAATATTGACGAAAAGGCAGAGGAAGAGAAGGAGAAGGCTGCAGAGAAAGCGGAAGAAAAGAAGGAAGAGAAGAAAAAGGAGGCTGCCAGACTTGAAAAAGAGGCAGCAGCAGAGGAACTGGCCGATCGGATACGGGATGATTCAGAACTCGTTTCTGACAGGGGCGATCGCATGATCGCCAAAGCCAGGCAGAAGAGAAGTGAAGCCTCGACCGGGGAGCTGACAGAGGACGCCGCTGCAGACAGCCTCCAGAGTGTAAGCATGGAGGAGATACAAGGGGCTGTGACATCCGAAGTCACCAATGTGCTCAACAAGCTGAGCCTTTTGTCAGAGGATGTCAAAGGAATAGAGGTAAACCATTATCGGTGATGTAAACCCTATATCTTTTTAGTGCATTTCACAACAGAAAAAGTGCGTTTCGTATAAATCCAGTTCTGAAATATATCAGCGATACCGATATTTTATAAGGAACAATAGCAGCTATGGATGGCGTTTTCTTTTGGAAAAGAAGACGCCATCTTTGACGAAATGAAGGCTTGGAGATCCGGCAGGAGACTATAGAAGACGGGATGTATTTCATCTTAAATGTGATGATAGTCGAATGAGGCTGAAAAACTCAAGTGCAGTTCACTACAAAAAACATGCAGTTCATGAAAATAAGGTTTGGTAGCGTATTATATGGGTCGATAAAGATTTTAGAAATAAATAAAGCTAAGGAGAGCGTCTTGGTTCAAAGGAATGGGCATTTGAAACAGACGCTGTTTTTTGTACAAGAAGGGAGATTCTTATGACAGGAAGCGCAGCAGGCATAACCTACAACTATAACAGCCGGATTTGTTATCAGACAAATGGGAAAAATTCGGACAGATCATCCTTTTCCGATAAGGTGAACAGTAAGGAGGGAGAGAAAGTAAAGAAGGAATCCCAGAGGGGTACTGTGATGGCTGATTATTATACCAGAAAACCCCAGTACAAAGCCACACAGGAAAAGCGGGTGGAGTCAGGTTATTCGGTGCTTTCACTGGCAGGTATTTCAGTGGAAGACATGGAAGAAATGTCCATGGACGAATTCAGGGAAAAGATAAGTGAAGTAATAGGGAGTATTCCGCATCATCCCTCAAGGCCATATGATGAGGAGACCGTACTGATTTCCGGGGAAGGATGGGAAAGCATGAAGAAAGATCCGGATTATGCGGCCTGGGTGATCGGGCTTCTGAAGGAAGACCGCTCCGTCAACAATCCTTTCACTGCCATGGGTGATAAAGGGTCTTTTATAGTGCAGCATTTCGGGGCGGCACCTGAAGATTACCATGGAGTCGGTTTCAGCAAGATATACGGCGGAACGGCTGCGGGGGCAAGATCAATGTACAACGCAGAGTGTGGAAAAGGCGGGATTACAACCCGTGCACCGCAGGCAGATTTTGAGCCGCCTGAAGACTATGATCTCTGGGAGGAACGGAGAAAGAAAAAGAGACGTAAGCAGAAGGAACTCCTTGATGAGGAGCTGCAGGCAAAGTACCTGCAGAGGAAATACTTAAATTCCCTTAATCAGAGAAAGTATTCTGATAATAAGGCCTTACAAGGTTCCGGAAGCGTCGAGGATATCATTGGCGCAAGAAGCAGGGCAAATATGATGAAACCTACACCTTCCCGGGGAGCAGCAGCATATGAGGCACTGTTTATGACAATGGAATAGGTGGATAAGAAAACAGAAAGGAGCGTATCATGAAAATAGCAGAAAGCACGATTACAATGTCTTCATCAAGAAGCTACATGCAGAGTGGGAGCAGGGCGAAGGGTGGTGTCAATAAAAGCTTTTATGAAACCGCAAACAGCTATGTGAGTTCGGAAGATAATAAAAGCAGCGGCTCTGATACGTATACCAGGGGTGACAACGAGGAACTCAGTCTTCAGGACTACTGTCCTGTTACATACAATAATCTTAATAACGTAAAGAAAAATATGCTGCAGAAGGCAAATGAGTTTCAGAACAGTGTATTCAAGATGATAATGGGAAGGATATCAGGGGGCTTATTCGGCGGTAATACCATGCATTTTGTCACATATCAGGAATATGAGAACACCTCCTTCCACGCAAACGGCCAGGCAAAGACAGAGGACGGCAGAACCATTGACTTCAATGTGGATATAATGATGAGCCGGAGTTACATGGAATATATGGATGTACATATCCCTGCCATTCAGAACGCCCTCTGTGATCCCCTGGTGATAAATGTCGGCTCAGACTATGCAGATGTGAAGGATCAGAAATTCATGTTTGATATTGATTCCGACGGTACTGAAGATGAAATATCAATGCTTGGAAGGGGATCCGGCTTCCTTGCCCTTGATAAGAACGGTGACGGTATCATTAATGACGGAAATGAACTGTTCGGGACAAAGAGCGGAGATGGCTTTGCTGACCTTAAGGAATATGATTCAGACGGGAACGGATGGATTGATGAAAATGATAAGGTTTTCAGTAAACTGAAGGTCTGGTGCAAGGGCGATAACGGCGAGGATATCCTCATGGATCTGAAAGGCGCAGATATCGGGGCAATTTATCTTGGATCAGCAGATACCGAGTTTACCTTTGGAGGGTCAGATAGCATCAGGGACGGGGTAATCAGATCAACCGGGTTCTTCCTGAAAGAAAGCTCCGGAGCCGGTACCGTCCAGCATGTTGATATGGCAATAGGCAGCGATGCTTCCTATGCCGTCCAGGGAGATGATGTGGTACAGGCACTTACCGTTGATAGAGGAAACAGTAGTGCGCAGACCAACAGGCAGCGTGAAAACGCCCAGAAAGTCAGGAGGGAAAAAGCGCTGGCAAAGAAACGGGCAGATGACAAGCGGTTAAAAAAGCAGCTTGAACACCCTTCAGTTCTACCAATTGTTATGCCTTTATTTTTTTCATCTTCCATCCATCCCTGAATTGCGGTACACACGTTAATCCGACCTCCCTTCGTTCTGATTTCCGAAAAAGGAAACAATGCTCATGGACATTATACTTTATTTACTTCAAATCATTCAACAGCTCTATAAGCAGAATATCTGGCTGATATGTTTTATCTGCAAATACATGCCGTTAAAGCAATGGGCTTTCGATACCAAAAGGAGTCCTGACCGCGGGTTTTATTGAATTAACCCGTGGTTTGTGTTATATTAGCGTAGTTGTACCGGGCTCATATGCCCTGGCAGATAGTCGTGATTATAGCAGAAAAACCAATGCTTAAAGGGCTAAAACCCTTATAAATACAGGAAAGCAGGTGCTGATTATGAAAATAGGAATCATTATTTGAACGCCTTTTTCATATATCTCCATATAAAACATTAAATCTATTCAAAACCGCATAAATACTTCATTTGCGGAAATCCCAACTCTGATATAACTTGATAAAGACCTGAATCCGTGAAACTCGAGTAACCATTATTCTGTAATAATAGCAGGAAAACT
>CAMJPM010000117.1 GCA_946407725.1 uncultured Lachnospiraceae bacterium | reverse complement strand
TCCTTGGACAATCAAGGAGATCTATTTATTGAAGTTTTAACGTATCAACAATACTTCAGTATGAACACCACATGGTACTGGCGCTTCCATTTCGTATGCGGATAAACTTTGGGTTATCAATTTGAACCGCCTTCTTTACTATTCTACGTAACTTGAAATACCAAGATCATTATTGCAAAGGAGGTTTTTCTGCCTATCACTGTTAGTGTATATTCCATTATCCCCAACATGACTGGGAGATTGAAATTAGTCATTCACTCCACGGATTTGATCTCTTCCTGCAGATCCTGCTTTAAGGAGTAGGTGTCAAAGGCCGCTTCTTTGGGAAGGTTTATGAATATATTGGTGATCTTATCCACTTTTGCGGTTCCCTCCCTTAGACTCACATCAAAAACATGCCCGCCCTTGTGTCTGTCCTCTGAAAGGAAGTGGAGGTGCCATCCGGGCATATTGATGCCGTCCATATAGTCCGGGAAATATACACCCACCAGGGAACCGGGGATATTTTCAAAAACAAACGCCCTCTGCGTCTTTCCCAGAACCTCTTTTAATGTGATATGATGCGACCTGTAAGGAGCCTCGGACCTGGCATCCACCTTATCAAACACTCCGTCGATCTTTACAACGTGCATGCTGTTCAGTCCAAATCTCTCCTCGATCTTCTTTGTAAGCTCTGTTCTGATGGCTGAGATATCCGGCATATTTTTAAGCGGAAACTGCTGTTCACCGTTAAGCTTTGCCACAGCTGCGAAGGGAACGCCTGTCCCTAAAGAAACCCTCTCCACATTTCCGTCCTGGTCCGCCCTGAAGCAGTTCCCGTCCATTACGATCATTTCCCCATTCACGTCTTCAAAGGTACCAAGTCCGGTATCCCCTTCTTTAATTAGCTCCTCTACGCTTATCACTGCCCTGCTGTACCCTAAAGCAAGTGCCTGTAATGTTGAAACCTGATACATCTTGTTCTGCATTTTCCCTCTATACACTCCTTTCATTAAACCATGGCCTGCCGCTTCTTTTCTTTAAGTCATGCCTGCCGCTTCTTTTCTTTAAGTCATGACTTGCCGCTACTTTTCAACAATCTGTCATTCAGCAGAATCCTGTTTTATAAGCCTGCGTATGGATTCCACCGCCAGCCGGATGGCCTGTGAGGTATCATGGACCTGTGGATTTTCAAGCCCCCGCTTTGCCCTTTCCTGATTTGCAATACAGAGGAAACAGGCTCCAACCCGTACCCTGAGGAACTGCCCCGCTGTAAAGAGGGCCGCAGTCTCCATTTCGGAAGCGAGACAGCCCATCCTGAGATAAGCTTCCCACTTATTCTGAAGCTCATAGGACACCGGCATTACCTCGGGCTCATGCTGTCCGAAAAACGAGTCCTTGGACTGCACCACTCCCGTATAATGGGAAAGCTTCAGTTCTTCCGCACATTCCACCATAGCCCGTAAAACGCTGAAATCCGCCACGGCAGGGTATTCAATGGGAGCGTATTCACGGCTTGTGCCCTCCATCCGGACAGCGCCTTCCGCTATTATTATATCTCCCCCCATCACGTCTTCCCGCATGCCGCCGCAGGTACCGATCCTTATAAAGGTGTGGGCCCCGCATTTGGAGAGCTCCTCTAACGCTATCGCTGCGCTGGGTCCCCCGATGCCCGTGGAAACCGAGCTGACCCTTACCCCGTCAAGCATGCCGGTGTATGTGGTGTATTCCCTGTTGTCCGCGATCAATTGCGGTTCATCAAAGTATTCCGCGATCACTTTAACCCGTTTCGGATCCCCGGGAAGTATAATGTATTTTCCTATAGTATCCGGTGAAACCCCGGTATGGTACTGCTTTCCGCTTCCCTCTGTATAGTCGGTCATACCCTGCTCCTTTCTTTTATTCTGAGAGCCACGCCATTTAAGGTTCGCTTCCTGCATGGGAAAGCCCCCGTTTAATTGCAGTTCCGGAGAATATCACAAAGGGACATCATCTTCTTTTCCCTGGTGATCTCCGCTATGCCAAGGCCGGTTATATCAATAAACTCTGCCTTCAGCCTGTCCTTCTTAAGCTCATCCCTAAGTGTCTCGATAACCTTTTTCCGGTCTTTTATATCTGTCATATTTATAAGATCGATAAGGATCATACCGCTTAAATTCCTTATCCTCATCTGTCTTGCGGCCTCTGTAACGGCTTCCAGATTGGTATGCAGCACCAGCTCCTTTTTTGAGAGCTTATCGGTGTTCTTTCCCGAATTCACATCCATTACATGACAGGCTTCCGTCCTGTCTATGATAAGGGTCCCGCTGCTCTTAAGATAAACAGTCCTTTTTTGGGCCTCATCAATGGCTGCTTCCAGACGGTACAGCTTTTTTAAGGGTAACATATCATCTTTATAGAGGCTTATCCGTCCGTAAAGCTCTTCATCCTTCCTGAAATCCTCCCTGAGGGCTTCGTATATCTCCGGGTCATCCGTCACTATTTTTTCCGGAAGCTCCCTCAGATCCCGTATAAAGCCGCTTTCCGGACGCAGCTCTGAGTACAGCCTTATATATGGAACCGAATACTCTGCCCTCCGCTTAAGATCCCTTATTTTCCCATAGAGAGCGTCAAATTCATCCTCTATCTCCGTGTCGGAAGCATTCCCGGCATTTGTCCGGATCACAAGCCCCAGATCCTTAGTGGTCTCCATTTTGGAAAGATATTTTTCCCTAAGCTCGCGGCGCCTCTCTTCCGGCAGCTTTTTACTGACTCCCACGCCTTTTCTTCCGGAGGAGATGGCAAGATACCTGCCGGACAGGGAATAATTCGGTGTGACCGCTATCTCCTTTTCACCGTAAGAATCCTTCACCACCTGGACGATCAATTCCTGCTCCGGCCTGATATCCTCCTTTTCCGGGATATCCATAAAGGCCTTGACCCCGGGAATAAGAAAGAGAAAAGCGGCATTTATGTTTTTCTGGATGTTTATAACCTTAGCCTTGAAAATATCCCCTGTCCGGATGTCATTCTTTTCATCCGCCCTGTATCCGAGAATGTCAAAGACCCTGTCCTCTTTTATAAGAAAAGAAAGGATCGCATTATTATGTCTGGTGACCACTACCCTGTCGTTCACTTTATATCCCTGTTCCTGCCTCCGGCAATTCGTGCCTTGGCGAATTTGACGCATAGCACTTTTGTCCTGACAATCATATTAACTGTTCAGAACCTCATTCCGGCATCAATAAGCGGTTTCATGTTACTGTCAAACAGTTCCTCCCTGGTGATCATGAGATCTGTTTTTGAAGGATACTCTTCTTCCTCCGGTACTCCGCTTCCGGAAGCTGTATCCGGTTCTGAAGAAGTATCTGGTGCTGACGCCTCACTGTCTGTCCTGTGCTTTTTTGAATCCAGAGTGCGCAGTGCTTTTATTAAGAGTCCCGGCTTTACATTATCCCCTGAGGACGCGGAAAGCACCATATCAAGAACCGGAACCTCCTTCTTTTCATCATCTATCACATCCCCGCTTAAGGGTCCTTCCGGAAAGACCTCTCCCGCCGGAACCATTTTCACCGAAAGGGAATAGACAAGTTCCTTAAGCTCCACTTCCCTGTAAGACTTTTTGCTCTTCTTCATAACCTTTACGGACTCTGTCCCGTTAAAGAGCTCTACTGCCGCCATGATATCCCAGTCCGGCTCATGTCCCGGGCGGAAGACCACCGTATACCCCGCAGCATATACGGAAGCCATGGCTTTTGCGCACTTTTCCGGGAGTAGCGTCATATCAAGGATCTCTATCCCCTCAGCGGTTTCCCGGTTCATGCGCTCTGTCATATCCTCTGCGGTGGTAAGGGATTTTACCTCCAGATCCATGTATTCGGCGTTACTCTCCACCCCCACCCCCAGCGGCTGGGCAAAGGAGAGGATCTGGTGGGGCGAAAAGCCCTCTGAATACGCGGCGTCTATGTTTGAACGGCGTATCAGCCTCTGGAAGAACCGCATGGTGTCCAGATGTCCGATATATCTCATAAGTCCGTGCTTTGAGAATTTTATGCGGATAACTTTATTACCTTCCTTCAAAGCACACCCCCGTTCCGAAGGACGCGGCACCGCAGCCTGAGCAGCTCTTTCGGCAGTTTGGCGTCACCACTCCGTTTTTGGCATTCTCCCATTCTTTTATCAGGAATTTCTTTGACACACCGGTATCTATGAAATCCCAGGGAAGGAGTTCCTCCACATCCCTCTCACGTTCTGTATAAAACCGCCTGTCAATGCCGCATTCCGTAAATGCCCTGTCCCATCTTTCCCTGTCAAAGATTTCCTGCCAGCTGTCAAAGACCGCGCCGTTTTCATAGGCCTTCATTATGACCTTTGATATCCGTCTGTCACCTCTGGCAAGAACCCCCTCCAGCTCCGAAAGGTCGTGCTCGTGATACTGGAATTTCAGTGATTTATGATTTAATTCATTTTTAAATGCGTCCTTTACCAGATGGGCCTTCCTTAAAAATTCATCCGGTGAATTCATGGGGGCCCACTGGAACGGCGTAAAGGGCTTGGGTATAAAGAAAGATGCCGAGGAATTCACCATGACCCTGATTCCCTTTCGCTTCTCCTTTGGAATGGTGTCAAAATAGTTCATGGCCACCCGGTCTGAAAGATGTGATATTTCCAGCACATCCTCATCCCTTTCAAAGGGCAGCCCCAGCATAAAGTAGAGCTTCACCTTGTTCCAGCCCCCCTTAAAGGCTTCGGCGCTGCCCTGCATGATATCCTCTTCGGTGATACCCTTGTTTATCACGTTCCTCATTCTCTGGGAACCGGCTTCCGGCGCAAAGGTCAGGCTGCTCTTTTTCACATCCTGTACACGGCTCATTATGTCCAGGGAAAACTCATCTATCCGGAGGCTGGGAAGGGAAATGTTCACGTATTTTTCCCTGTAATTATCAATAAGCCAGGTCACGATCTCCCTTAATCCCCTGTAATCCGAGGTGCTTAGAGAGCTCAAGGTGATCTCGTCCTGCCCGGTGGAATTAAGCATTTTCTTTGCTTTATCCGTTAAAAACTCTGTACTTCTCTCCCTTACCGGCCTGTAGATCTGTCCAGCCTGGCAGAAGCGGCAGCCCCTTATGCAGCCCCGCATCACCTCCAGCACCACCCGGTCCTGGGTCACCTGGATAAAGGGCACCAGCGGCTTTTCCGGATAGGGGACATCATCCATCCTTGTCACGATATTCTTTTTTACAACAGTCCTGACATCCGGATACAGGGAACGGAATTCCGCCAGGGTGCCGTCCTCATTGTACTTTACTTCATAGAGGGATGGTACATAGATACCGTCTATAAGTGCCGCCTGTCTTAAAAACTCCTCACGGCTCTTATTTTCATCCCTGCACCTTTTATACAGGTCAAATAGCTCGTCGTATTTTGTCTCCCCCTCACCTATATAAAAGAGGTCAAAAAATTCCGCTATGGGTTCCGGATTATAGGCGCAGGGCCCGCCTCCTATAACTATGGGATCGTCCTCTGTCCTGTCTTTCTGCAGCAGGGGAATTCCCGAGAGCTCCAATACCTGCAATATGTTTGTGTAGCACATCTCATACTGCAGCGTGATCCCAAGGAAATCAAAGTCCCTTACCTTATCCTGGGACTCCAAAGCAAAAAGCGGGATATTCTTATCCCGCATGATTTTGTCGAGATCCGTCCAAGGGGAATACACCCTCTCACACCAGACATCCTCTCTTTTATTGAACATATCATAGAGTATCTGTATTCCCAGATGGCTCATGCCTATCTCGTATACATCGGGAAAACAGATGGCAAAACGTATGTCCACCTTATCCTTATCCTTGATAATGGCATTTATCTCATTTCCGATATATCGCTCCGGCTTTTCTATGCTTAACAGTATTTCGTCACTTAATGCTGTTTTTTTCATCTGGAATTGATCTCCTTCGTGATCTCGTCCCAGGTAATGCCCTTTTCCACCATAAGCACCATGGTGTGATACAGGAAATCCGCCATTTCGTATTTTATTTCTTCCGGGTTGGGGTTCTTTGCGGCAATGATGATCTCCGTACATTCTTCCCCCACCTTCTTTAATATCTTGTCAATACCCTTGTCAAAGAGGTAATTGGTGTAGGAACCCTCCTTGGGATTTGCTTTCCTGTCGAGAATAATGTTGTATTCCTTCTCAAACACCTTAAGGGGATTTGAATCGTCATACTCCTTTTTCAGCATGGTATTAAAGAAGCAGGACCTGTTCCCTGTATGGCAGGCATTCCCCACCTGCAGCACCTTCGCCAGGATCGTGTCGTTGTCACAGTCCGCGGTAAGGCTCTTTACATACTGATAGTGGCCCGAGGTATCCCCCTTCTGCCAGAGTTCGTTCCTGCTCCTGGACCAATAGTTCATGAGGCCCGTTTCAATAGTCTTATTGTAGGCTTCCTCATTCATATAGGCCAGCATCAGCACCTCGTCCGTCTTGTAATCCTGGACGATAACCGGTATCATGCCATCGGAATTGGTCTTGAAATCAGACCATTTCATAGAGCTTTCAAAGGTATTGACCGAAATCCCGAGACCCTTGCACTGTCTCTTGAAATCCATGAAGTTCTCAAATTTTTTATTTATGTCCCCGCCGGAAACTCCCTGTACGGAATAGTTCCGGAGCACTGCCGCCAGCTCATGAAAGGACTTGGTCTTAAATAACGGCACCAGCCCCACAGAGATTGGATTGGCATTGTTGCTGCATGCCCTGTCCACCCAGTCGGCGGAAGCCTCCAGATTTTCCTCGTCCACTAGGATCAGTGTGCTGACAAAATTCTTTATCTCGTTCCTGCCCTTTTCCATCTGATCCGGATTGTCTATGCATGCCGCAATATGATCCCTTCCGAAACGGCTGCTCACCTCCTCGGAAAGCCTGATATTATCGGCTTTTTTATAGTTAAGAGCCGCCATCCTGCAGCCGGCGTAAAGGAGCTTTTTTATATCCTCAAGCTTTTTGACATTTCCCGCACCTATTACCGGGATGTCTATCATGTTGCAGATATTCTTGATCACACCGAGGTTCTTTTCATGCTCATGATCCTCCTCGGAAAGATCAAATATTATCAAAGAATCCGCTCCGTGATTGGCGAAATTCATCGCTATTTCTAAAGGCTCCGTCGGCAGCTCATCCTTTCCGTCAAACCAGGCGACCGCCCTGCCGTCCTGTATGAAAATGCTGGGAACTATTTTTTTATATTCCATGCTCATTTACTAATGCTGATACTCCTTTCTCTATATAGAACACTCCGGTTTCCGTGCAGAACCCACCGGTGCCTCAATACGCCGGTATCTCATTACTCCGGCTTTGGCGCAGACCCCTGCGGTGCCGGTACACTCCGGTGCCTCATTCTTCCGGCTTTGGTGCAGATCCCTGCGGTGCCGGTACACTCCTGTATCTCATTCGTCCGGCTTTGGTGCAGATCCCTGCGGTGCCGGTACACTCCGGTGCCTCACAATGTCCCCTTGGTGGAAAGCACCCCGTTTATCCTGTCGTCAACTGTCACTGCCTGATCCAGGGCTTTCCCGAAGGATTTGAAGGCCGCCTCCATCACATGGTGGTCATTTACTCCGCTCATTTCCCTGATATGGAGATTCATCATGGCGCTGTAGCTCAGCGCATAGAAAAACTCGCGGCACATGCAGGTATCCATATCCCCGCACTTCTCTTCCTTAAAATCAAGATCATATACGAAATAGGGCCTTCCGGACAGATCGATTGCCGTCATCACAAGGGCTTCATCCATGGGCAGTATAAAGCTTCCGTATCTCTTTATGCCCTTCTTATCCCCCAGGGCTTCCTTTATGGCCTGCCCCAGAACTATTCCGCAGTCCTCTATGGTATGGTGGCAGTCCACCTCCAGATCCCCCTTGCACCTTAAGGTGAGATCAAAAAATCCGTGCCTCGCAAAGCCCGATAACATATGGTCAAAAAAGCCCACGCCCGTATCCGGTTCAGCCTTCCCCGTCCCGTCAAGAACAAGGGTACATTCTATATCCGTTTCCTTTGTAGTCCTCTTTATCTCTGCAGAGCGTGTATCCATGAATTTCCGTCCCTTTCCACTTTTAGGATAACTATACAGAACCCTGTCGCACTACAGTGACACTGGCCAACGCTGTCAGTCAAAACATGCCCGTAAAAAACGATTATTGGTTTCTGAATAGTTATCTTTTAGAATAGCATATTTTACAATTGATATCAAACAGCGCAGGGGGGAAACAAAATAGCTATGAAACAAAATAGCTACACCATAATACTTAATATTTCCTCTTGGAATAGAAATGCCTCAATTCCAGTAATAGCAATTGATTAAGCCTTTCCTTCTGTATGGCGTATTTATTTTTATCCGCAACCAATCTACGGAATTCTGTATAACAAAACAGTATAGATACAGCATTGCCGTGCATTGTAAAAAATCTGTATTTCCTGTAAAATTACAATACATATAGTTTTTTCATTTGAATGTTGTCAAAGAGGGTCTATGAAACAGAAACGCATAAAGAAGAGGGTTGATAATTCGAACTTAAAACCTGAAATGAAGCCGGTAGTGAAATGGACAGCAAAGGACAGCGTATTTACCAATCTGTTTAAGGAACCCAAGTATCTCCTTCGCTTGTATAAAGCCCTCCATCCGGAAGACACATCAGTGACGGAGAGTGATCTTATGGATGTTACGATAAATAATGTCCTTACTGATTCTCAGTATAATGATCTTGGATTTCGTGTACGTGATATAGTAGTAATCCTTATTGAAGCTCAGTCTACCTGGTCCGAAAATATAATTATCAGGCTAATGATGTACCTTATACAGACATATAACCAGTATTTTACCGAAACGAAAGCGGATTTGTATAGCACCACTAAAGTAAAGCTGCCAAAACCTGAGCTATACGTGATATATACAGGTAATGAAAGCCATCCCGAGAAATATATAACGCTTAAGGATGAGTTTTTCGGGGGACAGGATACTGACGTTGATGCCAGAGTAAAAGTGATTACGGCCAGTATGTCCGGGGACATCATAAATCAATATATAGAGTTTACCCACATTCTTAATGATCAGGTAAGGCAATTAGGTAGAACCAGGGAAGCTGTTGAAGAAACAATAAAAATATGTAAGGATAAGAATGTGCTTATGGAGTACCTTGAGACAAGGGAAAAGGAGGTTATAGACATTATGACAGCTTTATATGATGAACAGGAAGTCGTTGACAGGCATATCGAAAGTAGAATTAGGGAAGCCAATATCCAGACAACGGTTGAAGATTTTCAGTTGTTTGGAAAAACTATAGCAGAGGCCATTGATATTATTATTAAAAAATACAAATTATCAAAGGATGAGGCAGAAGAAAAAGTAAAAAAATATTGGGTCAACTAACTTCATCATGCCAGTTTTTCTTCATTAGTTTTCCATGACAAGATCATGTTTATGCATATTTCCCGGCAACTACACCGGCTGTAAATGAAAAAATATAAGTACCTGTTATTTGACGCTTACATCTGTACTATAAAACAGATATCCTTAAGATATACGTT
>CAMJPM010000116.1 GCA_946407725.1 uncultured Lachnospiraceae bacterium | reverse complement strand
AAGTCACTGAGAACCGTCCCCGCTGACTTCCTGAGAACCGTCCCCGCTGACTTCCTGAGAACCGTCCCCGCTGACTTCTTGTCTTTGCCCTTTGTCTTTGTTATTATAGTATCCGTTTACTACAATATTCGCACCATTATGTCAGGTGCAGCAGGAGATTTTGTATGATATATGATAATGTTCTTGAGGCAGTAGGCCACACTCCCATGATAAGGCTTAAAAGAGTTGTAAGCCCGGGAGGTGCTGAGATCCTGGTGAAATTTGAGGGCACCAATATCGGAGGTTCCATAAAGACAAGAACCGCCCTGAATATGATCCTGGAGGCCGAAAAGGCGGGGCTTTTAACCCCTGACACAGTAATAGTTGAACCCACCAGCGGAAACCAGGGCATAGGACTGGCTCTCGTGGGAGCTGTAAAGGGTTATAAAACAGTGATCATCATGCCCGATTCCGTCAGCGTTGAGAGACGCAAGATCATCAGACATTACGGCGCAGAGGTGGTTCTTATCCATGATGACGGCGATATCGGCGCATGCATGGATAAGTGTCTTAAGACGGCACTGAAAATGCAATCCGAAGATCCTAAGGTCTTTGTTCCCCAGCAATTTGTAAATCCCAATAATACCATGGCTCATAAGAACCATACTGCCCTTGAGATAATGGAGCAGGTGGCCGGACCTGTCCACGGTTTTTGTTCCGGCATCGGCACCGGCGGCACCATCACCGGTATAGGCGAGGTCTTAAAAGCCCAGTATCCCTTTATCGAAATATGGGCAGTTGAACCTGAAAATGCCGCCATTCTCGCAGGCGGAAATATCGGAACCCATATACAGATGGGTATCGGCGACGGAATTATCCCTGACATCCTCAATCAGTCCATATACGACAGCGTTTACGTGGTAAGTGATGAAGAAGCCATAAACACCGCCAGACGGCTCTCAAGAGAAGAAGGACTGTTATGCGGCATTTCCAGCGGTACAAATGTGGCTGCCGCCCTGAAGCTCGCTGAAAAGCTCGGCCCCGGAAAAACAGTTGTTACCGTTCTTCCTGACACGGCAGAAAGATACTTTTCCACTCCTCTTTTTGATGAATAAGAGTATCTATTCAGAACCCCCTGTGATATAGCCATATTTTTCAGCGAAAACTTGTTTTCGTCTGAAAATATGGCTATATCACAGGGCGGTAACGAATAGTTACCGCCCCCACACCGAGCAAAAAAAGATTTCTTTGATTATTTTAATCAAGAATCTTTTTTTGCGGAAAAACGTCCAGTGCAAAACATGCCAGCGGCATGTTTTGAATGCCGCTTAGGCACGCTGAGTGTGCCTGGCATCGGTTTTTCGGGCACGTTTTGACCGACTGAGTCGGTCAGTGCCCCGGACGTGCGGTGGGGGGTTCTGAATAGTTACAAATAAGAACTGAAAGCTTAACGCAGCCGGCTTTGGCTAAACCTGTTTGACATCATTTCTCATATTATCAAACCTAAAAAGTAGTTTATTTATTTCTACAGATTACATATCCTAAATGTATTGAGGGGTACTCGAAAGGTTTGATCTGAATATGAGTAAAAACACAATTACCGGTATGGGACAGCGGATCGCCGAATTGAGACGTTCAAACAGAATGACCCAGGAGGAACTTTCAGATATACTGAATGTGAGTCCGAAGCATATCAGCCATGTGGAAAGAGACTGTGCTTCCCTTTCCCTCTACAATCTGATCCAGGTAAGCCATATTTTTTCCTGCAGTCTTGATTATATTGTGGAAGGCCGGTTTAACGACGAGATACTCGACCGTATGCCTGAGGCCATAGTCCACATCATGAATTCGAGGGATGTAGAAGAACAGGAACGCCTGAACCGATACCTCAGTATATATTCCGAACTATATGAAAAAAAGCGCGATCGCAGTTAATCGGGGGAGGGAAAGACCTCCCCTGTCCGATTGACCGGATATTCTCCGGTCTTTTGTTTATTTTCTTCCCCCCGGCAGACTGTCCGAAAACGCTTTGCCCAAGATGTGCGTCACCAATTTGTGGGGGAACTGACTGGATTTGGGGAGCGTAACGAGCTACGTGACCCAAATTCATGTCAGTTTCACCCGCAAAGTGGGGGCGTGCAGATTGGGTGAATTGGTTTTCGGACAGGCTGCCGGCCGTATGCCTTTTAAACAAAAATATGTCTGATATCATGGCTGTTTTGTTTAATGGACGAAAACCCCTGTAAGAGATATAATGTTGATATTCAGAGCTTCCTTAAATATTGACAGTGGGAAGCTTAGGTTACAATTTAATCAGGTATTATAAAGACATAAAAGGAGCGGATTTTGCGAAAGAGTATTGGAAATAAAATAGCAATGCTCATAGGACTGGTGGAGATCATCGCAATGACGATCCTTTTCTTTGTTATAAATCAAAACCTCACAAGGATCCTTGAGACCAAGGCTATCCATGATATGAATGTGATAGCATGTGACAGGGCACAGATAGTCGAGACCTATATAGCGGACTGTGTTGATTTCATAAACGGCTACGCCAAGGCTACCGAAAACCGGGAAGTCCTTGAACATCCCGATGATCCCGCTTATATCAAGGCCTCCAGGGACTATACGAACCTGTACGCCGATGGCTACACTGATATAGAAGGATTGTATGTTGCAAAGTGGGATACATATGTGCTCTCCCATACAAATCCCGATTCTATGGACCAGACCTTCAGAGATGCCGAATCCGCCAAGGCATTGGAGGATATGATCCGTCATGAGGACAGACCCTTCTGTACAGGTATTGTCCAGGCTCCGGTCACCAAAGATATGGTCATTCCCGTCTACGCCCCCATAAAAAATCTGGCCGGCGAGCCAATAGGCTTTGCAGGAGCAGCATTTTATTCCGATATGCTGGTGGACAAGCTTAATAAAGTGAGCGACGAAGAAATGCCGGGGGTCGGTTATTCCCTGATCAATGTTGCGACGGGTGTATATATCTTTGACAATGACCCATCCCTTGCGGGAAACAAATGCCAGAACCAGGATCTGCTGAACTATGCGGCAAGCCTTCGATCCGGTGACGGTGATGATAACAGCCTCAGCTATTCTTCCGGAGACAATGTCATGTGCTGTTATTATATGGCAGACAGAGACTGGGTATTTGTAGTCCGTGATACAAAGGATGACATTTTCGGTTTAATAGATACTGTAAGAATAGGCCTCATCATAATCTGCGTTGCAATAACGCTCGTTATGGTCATGGTATGCATGGCAGGCGTCAACCGGCAGATGAAGCCCATGACAACCATAAACAATGCGATAGAACGGCTCAAGGCCAATGATTTTAAAAAAGATCCTTTAATAGATGAATACTGCAGCCGTGAGGATGAATTCGGAACAATATCTACTGCGGTGCAGGAGCTTTATTCGGTACTGGAGAACCAGTATGAGCTTTTCTATGAAATGCTGGAGTCCCAGTCTGTGGGAACCCTGGTTTTGAGCGCAGAAGAAGAAAACATCATAATGATTAACCGCACAGCGCTGGAGCTGTTCGGTCTGAGTGAAGAAAACCGCAAAGGACTTCAGATAAGCCATATCCGTGCAAGATTTGATGATGAGAAAAATGAGCACATCAAGGAGATGCTGGATGAAGTACGGACTTCAAATAATGATATAATCTTTGAAGAAAGAGTCAACCGTGATGACGGATCAAAGGTAGTGCTGCTTACCCATGCAAAAGGTACCTTACTTTCGAATAACGACAGGGTCATTATTGTATCCCTCACCGATATAACTGAACAGAAAAAGCTGGAGGAGAGCCTTCAGATCCTCTCCGAGACGGATTTCCTCACCTCTATATGCAACCGGAGAAGCGGCGAGTACCGTATTGAAGAAAACATGAAAAATGAACGGTTCGGCATGTTCTGTCTTTTTGACGTTGATAAGTTCAAGTATGTAAATGATACCTACGGCCATGCGGCAGGTGACGCCCTGCTTATAGGAATCGCCAAAACTATGCAGAAAACCTTCCGTACATCAGACATCCTGATCCGTCTTGGTGGAGATGAGTTTGTCGTGTTCGCCACGGGAATTCCGGATACAACTTTGGGATCCCGGGTTCTCGACAGGTTTATGGGAAATATGAGCGCCATGGACATCCCCGAGCTTCAGGGACACAGGATAACCATAAGCCTTGGTGCCGTGATAATAACGGAGCCGGAGAGCTTCGCTTCCATGTACGAAAAGGCAGATTCACTTATGTATGATGTAAAGAAGAAAACTGGAAACGCCTACATTTTCTTTGGCGAAAAAGCCTGAAAGTAATACTTTCAAACTTTCATCGGTGCCGCACAGGCGTTACTTCAATTTAAGCTTAACCTGCTTCTGAAAAAACGCTGCTCCATAGCATATTATCTCTTCATATCCTTTCAGACCTTCGGCATACTTTTCTTTAACGATCTGTTTGATGGCTTCCTTACAATCCCTGTCCATATCAGACTCTTTTTCCGACTTTTTCGCTTCTATGATGATCGCGCGTCTGTTCTTCCTGTCCTTAAGCAGGATATCAGGTCTTCCAAGCCCTTTTTCTTTATTGGAATCCACGCTGTACCCTCTTCCGACAAATAATCCGGTAAGAAAAGCATGATAGTAGTCCTCATGGTAATCGTTATAACTAATAGTATCCCACAGAAGTCCCGATATGATTTCCGTGGCACGGTCCTCTCTCTTTTCCCATAGGGTATTGATCAGTTCTTTTACAGTGTCATTGCTTACTGTATCCGTGAAGAATCGAACTACCGTATCCTCAAATATTGACGAAATCTCACGGTTAGGGATCTTCAGCGAAACCGTTTCCCCTTCCTCCTTCGGATCAGCTTTCGTAATATACCCGGTCATCAAAAGCACGCTCCACAGGTTATCTTCTGAAGAATGCAGCGTATCATAGGTCAATTCATCTGAAATCGTCCGGACGATAGTCCCTCCGTTCAGCATCGTCTCGAACTTATCGGAGACATCAAAATCGGTATGCTTCACAAATGTCAGCAAAATACCATTATGGCTGGTATT
Source organism: uncultured Lachnospiraceae bacterium (assembly GCA_946407725.1). Classification (GTDB taxonomy): domain Bacteria; phylum Bacillota; class Clostridia; order Lachnospirales; family Lachnospiraceae; genus NK4A144. The sequence goes on along the minus strand of CAMJPM010000116.1, from coordinate 4,615 downwards.
CTTCCAGTAGTTTTTAGGCCTGGCATCCCTTCGCTTCTTTAACGCAGAAAGGTAATTGACCACATCCCAGGGACAATATACATAGCTGTTACCAAAGACATATCCGTCATACCATTCTTTGATCTTATCAGCTGTCTCAGATCTGTCAGCCGCTTTAAGGATAGCTGAAACCTCCGTCTTTGAGAAGCCGAAATACTGCGAGAAATCTGCATCAAGCACTGAATACGCTGCAAAATTATTAGTGCCGGTAAAAATGCTTTCCTTAGCTATCCTGAGGCATCCCGTAATCACAGCAAACTTCAAAAACTCGTTATCCTTAAGGGCTGTACTCATAATTCCCTTGATCACATCAAGCATCTTAGTATAATAATGGTTCTTTGCAGTATCCTTCTCGCTCGCCTTTGCCAAAGGAACATCATATTCATCTATGAGGAGAATGACCTGCTTACCATATATCGCGCTGAGCATACGCATTAAGGTTTTAACAGAATTCTTAACCTCGTCTTCCTCTGCCTTTTTATACATCAGCCGATTAAAGATATCCCTGTCCGCCGGATTAACCGATTCGTTCTTACCAATATCTGCCAGCTCTTTGCACACATCCGCAAGCCGTGATTCCAGCATTTTATAAGCTCCGTTAAAGTCTTCAGCTTCAACATCCTTATACGAAATAAACAGTACCGGATACTGATTCATCCACTCCCTGCAGAATGCTTTATGCTTTGCAACAGCAAGATTATCAAACAGGCTTTTGCTATCCTTTCTGATGCTGAAGAAATTCTCCATCATGCTCATCATCAGAGTCTTGCCAAAACGTCTTGGCCTGGTAAACAGCGTAACTTTATTATTCGTATCATGCACAAGCTCATACATGATTTCGGTCTTATCCACATAGTATGCATTTTCTTTACGAAGAGCCGCAAAGTCCGCTTCTCCGACACTTACCGTAAAAGCCATATGTGCGCTTCCTTTCAGCCTTAAGATCACGCCCGGATCTACACAATCATCAGAATATTAACGTAGCACATGCCCCTCACATTTTCAACAAGAGACGTTGGCATTATTTATAACCCCTGATTTCTCCATTAACGTTACCGGTACAGCAACCGTTATCTCAGCAAAGCTTACGGTGTAATCGTGCTTTTACCTGTATCTATTCAGAACCCTCCGGCTTCTGAACAGTAACCGTGTAAAAATCCAAATTCCATGCCAGGAATAAAGGTATACTGTATGTCATCGTCTTCTCACACATATTACATGCAATATTCTTTTCTGAAAGCTTAAACCCCAATCCCGGACCGTACTTTTTGCAGAACTGCTTATAACTCTTCGCCTGGGTATTGTCTGCGGATTTTACTTCAACGGGAATAAGCTCGCTGTTCTTTTCATAGATAAAATCAATCTCCGCACTATTGCCGCTTCTCCAGAAGAAAGGCTCGATCCCGATAGCCTTCAGTTCATTCAACACGTAGTTTTCAGCAAAAGCACCCTTGTATCTTATATACAGATCAGACCTGTCGAGGATAGTAGAGGCCGCAACATTTGATTTTACGCGCAAAAGACCGATGTCTGACATATACACCTTGAAGTATGTTCTATCTGCAAAGCCCGACAGGGGCAGTTCAGGCTTCCCCACAAGAAACAGCTGTGTAACAAGTCCTGCATCACTCAGCCACTGCAGCGCATTTTCAAGTTCTGCAGAGCGTTTTCCCTCCTTCACATGAGAAAACACGAACTTATTGTTATCCTTTGCAAGCTGTACAGGAATAGATTCCCATATCCATCTTATCTTGGGAAGCTCTGATGGGGGGGCATGCTTTGAAAAATCATCTGCATAATCATCAAGTATCTCCCCCAGAATCTCTTCAACTTCCTCCAAATCATGTGATCCGATCCATGCATTTACGGCTTCAGGCATTCCGCCAACCACATAAAATTCCTTAAGCAGCGTCTTCATGGGAACCAGGTAAAGATCAGGTATCTCCCTGTCGGACGGCCAATCGGTAAATGTATCTATAAGATCCTGTCTGCCGCAGGCTATTACAAACTCCTTAAAATTCATTGGATACAGCTGAAGCCTGTTAACCTTTCCCACCGGGAAGGAAACATTCTCTTCTTTCAACGCAACACCCAGTAATGACCCCGCGCATACCAGGTGAAGCTCCCTCTTCTTCTCACAAAAATACTTAAGTGCCGTTATTGCTCTCGGACACTCCTGTATTTCATCAAAGAAGAGCAACGTCCTTCCTGGCACTATTTTTGTATGGTATATCCGCTCTATCTCTGTTATGATACGATCAACATCATAATCATAATCAAATACCGCTGAAATATTTGATGATTCCTCAAAGTTTACGCAGACATAACTGTCAAAGTACTCTTTTGCGAACTCCCCGATAATGTATGTCTTTCCGCACTGTCTGACACCTGTAAGCAGTAATGGCTTCCTGCGCTTATTTCTCTTCCACCTGATCAGGTCATTTATGATCTCTCTGTACATACTTCCTCCAAAAGTCGTATGAAATTTGCAACTATTATAACAAATGTCGTATGACTTTCGCAATTGGATTAACAGAAAATACGCATTAACTTCCTGTCATTTGCCAGCCCCCGTATCAATACCCATCCTTATAATGCACCCTGCACCTCTTTTTGAAGAAGGATATGCCGTAACGGCCCAGATTGCCGTATCCTTCCTCCAACAGAGCATCAGTATAGGCGTTATCGTCAATCTGCTTAATCGCCTCCTCTGCGGCAGCGTCCAGCATTTCCAATGTAACAGGCTTCTTTCCTTCCCTCTTAACAGTCTTAAGCTCTATGACAAAAGCCTTTTCAAAAACATCCCCTGTTATCATGAGAATATCGCTCCGGCCGTTGCCGGATTCACGGTTGGATTTTACCATGTATTCGTTGCTTCCGGTGAGTATCCCCACCATGAAGCCGTGATAAAAGTTTTCGTAGCTGTCCATATAGCTTATGGAAGGGGTAAGGAGCTTATTTATCTCCTTTTCAAAGCCCTCCGCGTCACCGTTTTTCATGGCAGTGAAAAGAGGAGTGCGGTCGGCTTTGCTGACAATATCGGTATTAAACCAGTTAATGATCTTTTCCGAATAGATATACCGGGTTTCCCGGTTAGGTATCACCAGGGTCGCATACAGCTTGTCCGATTCAAACCGCCGGGAGATTATTTTCAGATAACCTGTAAAGAACATGAAGTTCCAGAGGTTGTCCTGGCTTAGATATATTTCCCCATAGGTGATATCCTCATGAACCGGCTTTTCTATGCTGCCGCCTTCTATGAGCCGCTCAATCTCACCTTTAGTGTCACTGTCGGCTCTCTCTATAAGATCCTTTACTATAGAAATTATATACGTTGCTTTCCCCGAAAATATAGCCGTTGTACCAGCTGCGCACCTCCTCATATTTATCAGAAAGTCCGTAATATTCAAGAATGTCACGCACCTCATTGTCTGTAAATCCAAAGTATTCGCCATACTCAGGCGTCACTATGGATATTATACTTAGATTGTTGAGACCCGTAAAAATAGATTCCTTTGAGATCCTGAGACACCCGGTTATTACTGCAAACTCCAGGGCTGTATTGGTCTTCAGTGCTCCTTCGAAGAGGCTGCGGATAAAACTTACCATATGGTCATAATAACCGTCATAAAAGGAGCTTTCCAGAGGTACATCATACTCGTCTATTAATATGATGGTGTTCTTCCCCGTGGCTTTCTTTATACATTCGCAGAGAAATTTAAGACTGTCCCTGTATTCATCCGGTTCTTTTTTTCTATCCCTGTATTTCCGGAAAGACTCTTTGTCCTCCTCACCGAGGGCATCGCTCTCAAGGATGCTCTCATGCCGGTCAAATTCCCTGGAAATATCATATCTAAGCGCTTCAAACGATGCCTTTTCACTCCCGGTCTTTGCCGACTTCAATGTAAGAAAGATCACGGGATACTTCCCCATCATAGAAGTATATTTCTCTCCCGCATCCATGATCTTTAAGCCATCAAAAAGAGAGGGATCTGATCCGTCCTCAAAAAAACAGCGGAGCATATCAAGGGTCAGAGTCTTCCCAAAACGCCTGGGTCTCGTAAAAAGGTTCACCTTTCCCTTTTTATCCAGAAGATCCTTAATGAACAGGGTCTTATCAACATAATAGTAATCATTTTTCTTGAATTCATGAAAGAATTCCACCCCTATGGGCAACGGCTTAAACAATTATTCTATCCTCCCGGAGCTTTCCTGATGATTAATTCTAACATAGATATAATGTATTTGTTATATTAAACGAAAGTACCCACCAGATAGTCAATGAACTCTTTATTTCCGTTTTCTCCTATGGATCTTTATTAAGGACTTCGCATCAATACCCCGCACAATTACCAACACTGTTTTTGACTATTGCTATTTTAAAATTTAATTAGTAATAACTAATATTTTGTGATATAATTATCCGTAATGTTCAGGCTCATGACGTTTTGGATTTTTTAATGGCAGGTGTGTTATGTCAGATCAGGTCAGTATTATTAATAAACTAATTATGCTTCCGGTGTAACTATTCAGAACCCCCTTTGATATAGGCTCTGAAATTGCTTTAAAATAAGTC
>CAMJPM010000115.1 GCA_946407725.1 uncultured Lachnospiraceae bacterium | reverse complement strand
AAACAAGTTTTCGTTGAAAAATATGGTCATATCACAGGGGGTTCTGAATAGTTACGTTGATTTTAACTAAGACTGGAGAACGATATGGGACTGTATTTGAATCCCGGAAAAGAATCATTTGTGGAAGCAGTGAATTCACAGATTTATGTAGATAAAACTGAAATGATTGCATTTTTGAATACAGTTGTTAAGACCAAACAAAAGTATGTATGTGTTTCCCGTCCGCGAAGATTTGGCAAAACCATGGCAGCTGACATGATATGTGCATATTATGACAGAGAAGCTGACAGTAAAGAACTGTTTGGATCCTTGAAATTAGCTAATTCAGACGTGATGCCAGGGAACCTGGCATGGGATTCTTTCATTGGAAAGTTTGACGTTATAAGAATTGTAATGACAGATTTTTTCGATTCGGATAAATCTTTTGGAGAGGGATTGGCGGAACTACAAAGTATTGTTTGCAGGGATATCAAGAAAAAGTATCCTGATGTGGATTATTTTAATGATAAGGATTTGAATAAGACATTAGGAGATGCTTATACCGAAAATGGCCGGCAGGTTGTAATTGTTATTGATGAGTGGGATGCGGTATTCAGAAATGGTGTTACGGATAGTGAAGAGCAGACTAAGTATCTTGATTTCCTTCGTAATATGTTAAAAGACAAGAGCTATATAGCATTGACATACATGACAGGGATCCTTCCTATAAAAAAGTATGGTCAGCACTCAGCTTTAAATATGTTTACAGAATATTCCATGACATATCCACGACAGCTTGCATCATTTACAGGATTTACAGATGATGAAGTGAGATACCTCTGTAAAGAGTATGAAATGTCATATGAAGAAATTGCAGGCTGGTATAACGGCTACGTGGTCAGTGACAGAATTCCCGTCAAAAAGAGACTGGTTTATCGTCAGGGTAAATATGATGGTCATAAAGTATCCATATATAGTCCGTTATCTGTAGTTGAAGCCATGACTAATGGGATTATTAAGAATTACTGGAATAAAACTGAAAACTATGAAGCTTTGGCAGAATATATAATTAAAGATTACGATGGACTTAAGGAAGCGGTAACTCTTCTTATGGATTGGGGCAGGCTAAAAATAGATACCTCTACGTATCAGAACGACATGACTACTTTCACAGGAAGAGATGATGTGCTTTCGTTACTTATCCACCTTGGATATCTCGGGTATGATGACGAGACAAGTGAGGTTTTTATTCCGGACAAAGAAATCTGGGATGAATTCAATGCATCTACAAAGGGCAGTGAATGGGCTGATAGTTTCAAAGCATTTGAAGTTTCTCAGGAACTTCTCGAGGCTACCTGGAACAAAGATGCTGATAAAGTAGCTATACTTATTGAGAAAGCGCATGATCTTGCCGGAAATAAAACCTATAATGATGAAGCAGCACTTAGCTATGCAATACAGTATGCCTACTATGCTGCTCAAAAGTACTATACAACTATCCTTGAATTGGATACGGGTAAAGGCTATGCAGATATCGTATTTATTCCATCTCCAAAATTTTCTGACAGGCCGGCCATGGTAATAGAGCTTAAGTATAACAAGGATGCCAGGACAGCTCTTTCGCAGATTAAGAGGCAGAATTACCCTGACAGACTTGAGCATTATATAGGAAATATATTGCTTGTTGGGATTGATTATGACAGAGATGTTCCTAATAAAGGCAAGGATTTCAAGCATCATAAGTGTGTTATAGAGACAGCATAAGCTTGAGAATGCTCCGAAAGACGTGGAGAAGGCTGTAAAGAAGGCCACCAAGGGCGATAAGGGTATTCCCTACAGCCAGAACCCATATTATGTAAGGGATACAGACAAAGTAACACCAAGGTTCAGGAAGAGCGGTGCAGCAGTCTCCGTGAAGGTAGCTATTAGCGGTAAGGACTACAAGGCGAAGAAAACTGAGTATGAGTATAACGAGGCTTCAAAGCTCATTATGTTCAAGGGAGAGAACCTTGCAGGAAGCTGGGCAGTGAAGTGAGGAATTCTAAGTAATCCGGATATCACAAACATAGAGTCACCTCTGCAGATTAAAACAATTAAAACATTCCCTGTATTTTCTACTTGCGTAAGATAAAGGGTTATGCTATATTATTCAGCGTGTGACTTTTGTCGCACGTTTTTCGATGCGCCTGAAGGCGCGCGGAAGTGCGTAGGCGACATATCCTGCGGATATGTCACAGGAAACAGGGAGCACCGCTGATTTAATACGCCTTCGGCGTGCAGCGGTGCGCAGGCAATGTGCCCTTCGGGCACATCACAATTAACAGGCAGCCGGACTGTCGGTTGGTGTTGTGACGGGAATACCGTTCACGATAAGCCGGGGGGATGAAGGATGCCAAAGCACACCGGGAAACCGGGGATGAATAACCATCAGGAGGAAAAAGATGAGCGTTATTTCAATGAAGCAGCTTCTGGAAGCAGGGGTGCATTTCGGACACCAGACCAGAAGATGGAACCCGAAAATGAAGAGGTATATCTATACCGAGAGGAACGGAATCCATATCGTGGATCTCCAGAAGTCCGTGGGCAAGGTGGATGAAGCCTATAATGCCATTGGCGATATCGTAGCGGACGGCGGAACTGTTCTCTTCGTAGGCACAAAGAAGCAGGCTATGGATGCCATTAAGGATGAGGCTACACGCTGCGGCATGTACTATGTAAACGAGAGATGGCTGGGCGGAATGCTTACCAACTTTAAGACCATCCAGTCCCGTATAAAGAGACTTAAAGAGATCGAGCAGATGAGCAATGACGGAACCTTTGACGTACTTCCCAAGAAGGAAGTAGCCCTTCTCCAGAAGGAATGGGACAAGCTGGAGAGAAACTTAGGCGGCATAAAGGAAATGAAGAGGGTTCCGGACGTTATATTCGTAGTGGATCCCAAGAAAGAGCATATCTGTGTTAAGGAAGCTCATTCCCTTGGAATCACCCTCGTGGGTATCTGCGACACCAACTGTGATCCCGATGAACTGGACTATGTCATTCCCGGAAATGATGATGCCATAAGGGCGGTAAAGCTCATTGTTTCAAAGATGGCAGACGCAGTCATTGAGGCAAACCAGGGTGAAGAGATGGCTGAGGCTCCCGAAGAGGCAGAAGAGGCAGGGGTTGACAGCGAAGAAGAAGTGGAAGCTTAAGCTTTTTACGTAAAGGAGACAGATAAAAATGGCAATTACAGCAAAACAGGTAAAAGACCTGAGGGAAATGACCGGCGCAGGAATGATGGACTGCAAAAAGGCACTTACAGCCACCGACGGAGATATGGACAAGGCAGTAGAGTTTCTTCGTGAAAAGGGACTTGCAGGCGCTGCAAAGAAGGCCGGACGTATAGCTGTTGAGGGACTTTCCGTTACGGCAGTATCCGATGACGGAAAGAAGGCATCTGTTGTGGAAGTAAACTGTGAGACTGACTTTGCCGCAGGTTCTGATCCCTTCAAGGAGTTTGTTGCAAACGTTGCGGTTCAGGCACTTGATTCAAGCGCAGCGGATGTTGATGAGCTCTTAAATGAGAAATATATAAATGATCCTTCAGAGACACTCGCTGATGAGGTTGCTATCCAGATTGGCCAGAAAATCAGGGAGAACATTAAGATCCGTCGTTTTGGCAAGCTTGAGGAGCAGAACGGTTTTGTTGCTGCATATGTACATGGCGGAGGAAAGATCGGCGTTCTCGTGGATATCGAGACAGACGTTGTGAATGATGATGTGCAGGAGATGGGCAAGAACATAGCTATGCAGGTGGCAGCCCTTAATCCCCAGTATGTCAGCCAGGATGACATTTCCGATGACGAGAAGGCTCATATAAAGAGCCTTACTGTTGACAGTGCATTAAATGATCCCGCTTCACTTCCCAAGCCCATCTTAAACAAGCTTATAGACCAGGCTGTAAGCGGAAAGCTCTGGAGTGATGAGGATATCGCTGTTTATGAAGAAAAGAAGAGCAACATGAACTTCCTCTTTAACTTCCTTTCAAAGGAAGCAGCTGCAAAGCTTTCGGAGCTTGCACTTGGGGCAAAGGCTGACATCTCCGCAGATAAGATCTTCTCAGGACTTGTTCAGGGACGTGTTTCCAAGCAGTATAAGGATATCTGCCTTCTTGACCAGATCTATGTAAAGGCCGAGGACGGAAAGCAGAGCGTCAGCAAGTATATCGCAGAAGTTGCAAAGGCAAACAGCGCAAATATAAAGATCAAGTCCTTTGTGCGTTTCCAGACCGGAGAGGGCATGGAGAAGAAGGAAGAGGACTACGCAGCAGAAGTTGCCAAGACTGTAGCCGAGGCAGCAAAATAAAAAACGAAAAGACTTTTGTCGTTTACTATAAAAACAGGCAGATTGTAACAAACGATCTGCGGGTTTGACATCATCAGTACACCAGCTCTCCGGTTATGAAAAGTTTTTAAATCATTTCCGGAGAGCTTTTTATCCTGCAGGAATTAAGGAGTGGCATTGGAAATACCTTTCAATTTCGGAGCGGCCATAATGGAGGGCATAGTATTCAGCCTCATTTTGGGCCTTATTTCAAAAAAAAGACCTGAATTCAGGGTGATATTCTACGCGGTTTTTATTGCTTTTGAGATCGCTTCTGTTGTGATGCGTTACAGCGGACAGGAAAACGCCACTTACTTTTTTGCTCACCCCTATATTGCAATTCTTATAACGGATATCTCCGATCTGTCCACCTATGTGAAGGGACTGAGACCCTGGAAGGAAGCACTGTTTGAGAAAGCACTGCTGTGGCCCCTGATCATAATTCCCGTGTTTTCAGCCTTTGTAACAACCACCGGATGGCTGATCAAGCTCTACGTGGTCTGAATAGTTACATTTGGAAAATGAAGTCGTTTAAAATAAAAGGATTTTTGAGGGACGGAGGGTATATTACATTTGTAGCCCTAAAAAGCAACCTATGAGCAAAGCGAACCTTAAAAGGCGTGGCTCTAAGAATGATCCTGACTGCGGTAAAGATAATGAATATAAGGGAGGAACTTGAAAAAAGAGAAGAGCTGATCTTAAGCCCCTATGCCTGTTTTTCCGCCCGTTCAAAAGGGCGTGAGAAGGAGGAGGAGCAGGATAAGCTGAGACCCGTGTTCCAGAGGGACAGGGACAGGATTATCCACAGCAAGGCGTTCAGGCGGCTTAAGGACAAGACCCAGGTTTTTCTGACTCCACAGGGGGATCATTACCGTACCAGGCTGACCCATACCCTGGAGGTGGCCCAGATAGCAAGAACCATTTCCAGATCATTGCATCTTAATGAGGATCTGACGGAGGCCATCGCCCTGGCCCATGATCTGGGACACACTCCCTTCGGACATGCGGGGGAGAGAGCCTTAAACCGGGTCTGTCCTTCCGGCTTCGTTCATTCGGAGCAGTCTGTAAGGGTTGTGCAGCTGTATGAGAGAAATGCCCAGGGACTTAACCTTACATATGAGGTGATAGACGGGATAAGAAACCACGGCATGAATTCAAAGCCGGGAACCCTGGAGGGTCAGGTTGTACGCCTCTCCGACAAGATAGCCTATATGCACCATGACATGGATGATGCGGTGAGGGCCGGTATATTAAGGGGAGACAGGGTGCCACAAAGTATTGCGGATGTGGTGGGAGACACCCTGGGAGAGAGGCTCGATTCCTTTATAACAGATATCATCATAAGCAGCAGGGATAAGAATGAGATAATGATGAGTCCGGCTGTATATGATGCACTTATAAACTTAAGAAAATGGATGTTTGAGAATATCTATACCAACAGCACCGCCAAGAGTGAGGAGGGAAAGGCGGAGGGAATAGTCAGTACCCTTTACACCTACTTTACGGAAAACACCGGGAAGCTGCCCTCTGAATACAGATCATTGATGGAGAGGACAGGGGAAGAGCCGGGAAGGATCGTAAGCGATTTTATCTCCTCAATGACAGACAGATACGCCATCGGATTATATGAGGATCTCTTCATCCCGGATCCCTGGCGGCTGAAGTAGAAAAATAGTAACTATTCAGAATCCGAAGGGTTCTGAATAGATAAAAAAGATACTGTTCCGTACAGTTTTGATAAGCCTATGTATTATACTGAGGAAACCATTGAGAAGGTCTGTTCCGCCAATGATATAGTTGAAGTGGTGGGGCAGGCAGTCCGGCTTAAAAAAAAGGGCTCCAGTTATTTCGGACTCTGTCCCTTTCATAGCGAAAAAACACCTTCATTTTCCGTCACTCCCTCCAAGCAGATATATTACTGCTTCGGATGCGGGGCCGGAGGGAATGTGATCTCGTTTATGAAAAATTATGAAAACATGACCTTTCCCGAGGCAGTTAAAAGTCTTGCGGACAGGGCAGGGATCACACTTCCGGAGGTCAGTCTCTCAGAGGAGGGACGGGCTTATAAGAAGGAGAGGGAGAGGATGCTGTCCCTGCTTAAGGATGCGGCTTCCTTTTATTTCAGGCTCCTCCGGTCAGAGCAGGGCGCCGACGGTATGGCATATTTTAAGAAAAGAGGCATAAGCCCTGGAGTTATGCAGTCCTTCGGACTGGGATATGCCGGGAAGAAAAATGCTCTTACCCCTTTCCTTAAGGAGAAGGGCTATACCGATAAGGAGATTGATTCGGCAGGGCTCGTGTATGTGAACGAAAAAACGGGGATGAGGGACAGGTTTTTTAACCGGGTCATCTTCCCGATAATGGATGTAAATAACCGGGTTATTGCTTTCGGCGGCCGGGTCATGGGAGACGGGGAGCCAAAGTACCTGAATTCTCCGGAGACAATGGTTTTCGAAAAGAGTAAAAACCTCTATGGCCTGAATATAGCAAAGAAGAGCCGGAAGGGCTACTTTATAGCCTGCGAGGGCTATATGGATGTGATAAGCATGCACCAGGCAGGATTTACGGAGGCTGTGGCAAGCCTTGGCACAGCTTTCACCGGGGATCACGCCAGGATACTTAAGAGATATACCGATGATATCAGACTTGCTTACGATTCCGATAACGCCGGGGTAAAGGCAGCCCTGAGAGCCATACCCATATTGAAAAACCAGGGAATCGGGGTAAGGGTGATAGCACTTTCCCCGTGCAAGGATCCCGATGAGTTTATCGGAAAATATGGTGTCAAAGAGTTTCAAAAGAGGATAGATACGGCGGAAAACAGCCTCACATTTGAGATACATATCCTGCAGAGAAACTACGACCTTTCGGATCCTGAGGGACGGACCAGGTTCCAGCTTAAGATGGCCAAAAGGCTTTCCGCCATAGATAATGAGCTGGAGAGAAATAATTATACCCAGGCCTTTGCATCCGAATATATGATGGATGGAGAACTATTAAAAAGAGCTGTGGAGGAGCAGAGAATCCGGGGAGATAATACAGAAAGCTTTTCCTCCGAAATAAGGCTTAAGGATGAACTGAAGGGAGGCAGAAGGAAAAAAGCTCCGGACAGCGGAGTCCTTGAGGCGGAGAAGCTGTTACTGAACCTTATGAGCGACGAGCCGGGAAAGATATTCAGGGCAGTAAAGCAGTATCTGGAGCCGGAGGATTTTTCGCCGGGAGTACCCTTTATCTGCGCTGATATGCTGTATAAACAGATGGAGGAAGGGAGCCTTAATATACCCTCTATTCTGAATCGTTTTGAAGATCCCGGTGAACAGCGGCTTGCAGCCGAGATATTTAATTCACCCATGGATCAGGAGCTTTCCATTAAGGAAAAGGAAAATGCGGTTACGGATCTTGTTATCAGGATAAAAAAGGACAGCATGAGGAGAAATCTCGATCTCATGGATGAGGATCCGCTGGAGCGAACCTTAAGGGAAAAAAGAGTATTGGAAAAACTGGAAAAAGTAAGGATTTCTTTTGAATAGGAAGGAGAACAACGCATATCATGACGGAAGAAATGCAGGCACAGTTTGAGGAAAAGCTTAAAGAACTGGTTGAACTCGGCAAGAAGAAAAAGGGAGTACTTGAAGACCGGGAAGTGGCGGATTTCTTTATAGGCTTTACTCTGGGAGAGGAACAGTACGACAGGATACTTGAGACCCTGGAACAGAACAATCTGGAATTCTTAAAGATCAATGAGCCGGATGAGGATGATGAGGAACCGGATCTCAATGAAGAGAATGAGGAAGAGGTTCCCGATGTTGAGAATATCGATCTTTCGGTGCCGGATTCCGTTTCCATAGAGGATCCTGTCAGGATGTATCTTAAAGAGATAGGAAAGGTACAGCTGCTCACAGCCGAAGAGGAGATAGAGCTTGCAAAGAGGATGGAGCTGGGCGACGAAGAGGCTAAAAAGAAGCTGGCTGAGGCTAATTTAAGGCTGGTGGTTTCCATAGCCAAGAGATATGTTGGCCGAGGAATGCTTTTTCTGGACCTTATTCAGGAGGGAAATCTGGGGCTTATTAAGGCTGTGGAAAAGTTTGACTACAGAAAGGGCTTCAAATTCTCAACCTATGCCACCTGGTGGATCCGTCAGGCCATAACCAGAGCCATAGCAGACCAGGCCAGGACCATACGTATTCCGGTGCATATGGTTGAGACCATAAATAAGCTTATCAGGGTCTCAAGACAGCTCCTGCAGGAGCTTGGAAGGGAGCCTACCCCTGATGAGATCGCAGACGCCATGAATATGCCTGTGGAGAGAGTCAGGGAGATACTGAAGATAAGCCAGGAGCCGGTATCCCTGGAGACTCCTATCGGAGAGGAAGAGGACAGCCATCTTGGGGACTTTATCCAGGACGATCAGGTTCCGGTTCCCGCCGATGCTGCGGCCTTCACACTTCTTAAGGAACAGCTGGAGGAAGTGCTGGAGACCCTTACGGAGCGTGAACAGAAGGTATTAAGGCTCCGGTTTGGTCTGGATGACGGCAGGGCCAGAACCCTGGAGGAAGTGGGTAAGGTATTCAAGGTTACCCGTGAGAGGATAAGGCAGATTGAGGCAAAAGCCCTCCGGAAGCTCCGCCATCCCAGCAGGAGCAGGAAATTAAAGGATTATCTGGACTGATGATAAAGCTTTCCGAAAGGCTTAAGTGCGCTGCATCCTTTGTTGAAAAGAATGCGGTCATTGCGGATGTGGGCTGTGACCACGGCCTTCTGTCCCTGTATTTACTGGAAAGGGATACAGCGTCTTTTTCGTATTTAATGGATCTGAATCCCGGACCGCTGTCAAAGGCTGCAGAGAATTCAAGGCTTTACGCTCTTTCGGAGAAGACGGAAACCCTGCTTTCAGACGGGCTTACGGCGCTTCCCGGACATGATCCCCTGCCGGACACCGTGATTATAGCGGGAATGGGCGGAAGACTGACGGAAAATATCATTGCCGGGGCTCCCGCTGAAGTACGGGAAAGGGTGGGGCACTGGATCCTTTCTCCACAGTCGGAATTAAGTGATTTCAGAAAAGCGCTTGAAGGGCTGGGGTTAATGATAAATGATGAAAAGATCGTTAAGGACCAGGGAAAGTACTATTTTGTCATAAGCGCCGGACCGGAAGAGCAGGATACGGACCGGGAGAGCCGGAAAAAGCCTGATAGTAAATATGATGAGGCTTTGTATCTCTACGGAGAACACAATATCTCAAGGAAGGATCCTCTTCTTAAGGAGCTTCTCATGCGGGATATGTCCCTGGCTTTGTCCCTGCTTGAGAAAAAGGATATCCCCGAAGATAGAAGACGGGAGTTAAATAAAAAGCTGGATATCATGAAAGGAGTTTACAGTGGGTTTGAAATGCCGTGATATATTATCCGGACTCAATGTACTGGCACCACCTGAGCTGTCCGAGGAGTGGGATAATGTGGGACTTCTGGCCGGAAGACCGGAAAAAGAGGTTCACCGGGTGTATATCGCCCTGGATGCCACTGATGAGTGTATAGAGCATGCGGTGGGCGTAAAGGCCGATATGCTCTTAACCCACCATCCAATGATATTTAAGGCCATGAAGAAGGTCACCGGAGATGACTTTACCGGACGCAGGATCATGGAGCTTATCAGATATGATATCTCCTATGCTGCGATGCACACAAATTATGACAGGGCACGGATGGCGGATTTAGCTGCACAGATTTTGGGCTTAAAGGATGCGGAGCCTCTCTGTGAGATAAAGAGTGATCTAAAGGGAAACTCTTACGGTCTGGGAAAGGCGGGTTTTCTTCCCTCTCCCTCCTCACTTAAGGAGGTGGCAGAGCTGGTTAAGAAAAGCTTTGATATCCCGGATGTCAGGATCTACGGGGATACCTCTGCACAGGTGGAGAGAGCCGCAATATTGCCTGGATCCGGGGGAAGCGAGAGCAGCTATGCCATTGAGCGGG
>CAMJPM010000114.1 GCA_946407725.1 uncultured Lachnospiraceae bacterium | reverse complement strand
CGAGGCTTTCAGACGTCACTTGCGGTGAACGCAAGTGACTGTTCTGAATAGTTACCTCTTTTCTGTCGAGATCACTGAGGATATTTTCAGCAATTTCATTGTCAGATAAAAAAATCTCCGCATTCAGAGTGGCTTTTGGCCGCTCCTGCAGAGATTTATCAACTGAAGGCTTAATTACTGTTTTTTCCTGTTTTACTTTCGGTTTCTGATCTGTGTTTGAAGTCTTTGCAAGCTTTTTTCTACATTTTTTTCCAATCCGTCAGACATATGAACCCCTCTCTTTCATCACCTTCCGCCAAATCAGTTATTCCCTATTTTTTTACTAAGGTTCTGTACATACTCATCCGCGCTCATGGAACTGTAATTCATGGTCCAGTCATCACAGTATGCCTGTTTCTGATGTCCCTGGTTTTCCATTTTATTAAGGCCGTATTTATTCCAGGCTTCAGTGAATTCACTGTATCTGTCCTGAAAATAATCCTCCTGTGTTCCGCCGTTCACTTTTTCCATCTCTTCCATGGAAATCCTCTGAATACTCATCTTATGCCTGTACCGTCCTTTCATTAATCTTAAATCTGCCGCCTTTAATGGCGGCTCCGGGTTCCTGCTTATCCCTTTTGACCCCTGTATCATAATTATACGATAAAATTGCCTGTCTGGCAGCAGACTGAAAGAAAAAAGAATTGTAATGCGCCGGATGGCAAAAGGTCCGGGGGACCTTTTGCGGACACGTTTTGGCACGCCAAGCGGGCCAGTGTCCCGTTCAAAAGGTCCGGGGGACCTTTTGCGGACACGTTTTGGCACGCCAAGCGGGCCAGTGTCCCGTTCAAAAGGTCCGGGGGACCTTTTGCGGACACGTTTTGGCACGCCAAGCGGGCCAGTGTCCCGTTAGTGCGCCGGATGGGACTTGAACCCACACGTCATATGACACAGGAACCTAAATCCTGCTCGTCTGCCAGTTCCGACACCGGCGCATATTCCCGGGGCAGGATCCGCCCCGGATCATTATTGAAAACGTATTATCCCGTTTTTTATTTTACAGAAGATGTGCTCTTAATTCCTCTCCGGAAAGGGGACTGAGATAGGCGGGGGCAATGTCAAGAACTGTCTTACAGCCGTAGCTCCCCTCCTTATTCAGCCTGTCCACCGCCCGTATATAGGCAGCGAGCACCGAGCCGGTAAACTCCGGATTGGAATCCAGCTTCAAACTGTATTCTATCACATGCTTATTTGTTCCGTCACCAGTAGTTCCTGTATAAATTACAGAACCTCCATGGGGAAGTCCGGCATGATCCCTCTTTAATTCCTCTTCAGAGATAAAGGTGACCGTGGTATCATAGTCCGCAAAATAGTTAGGCATGGTCTTTATCTCATTTTCGATCCTCTCCTTATCAGCTCCCTCTTCCGCTACGACAAAACACTCCCTTAAATGCTTTTCCCTGGTGGAAAGCTCCGGATTTGATCCGCTGCGCACCTTATTCAATGCTTCCTCAATGGGTACTGTATACTGTCTCGCGTCCTTTACCCCGTCTATCCTCCTGATGGCATCCGAATGTCCCTGACTCACTCCCCTGCCCCAGAAGGTATAGTCTTTTCCGTTGGGAAGTACTGAATGCGCATAAACACGGTTAAGGGAAAACATTCCCGGATCCCATCCGCAGGAAATAAGCGCTGTTTTCTTACCATTCAATGCTGCTTTATCCGTATTTGCGAAATGCACGGGGATATTCGCGTGTGTATCAAAGGAATCGATCACATTGTAAAGCGCTGCGTATTTAGGTGTCATTTCCGGAAGATCAGTAGCGGAACCTCCGCAGATCACCAGCACATCTATATCTTCCTTTCCGGTATCAAGCTCGGCAATGCTCTTTACTTCAGCCCCAGGAGTATTGATAGTCAATGATCCCGGATCCCTTCTGGTATATACCGCCGTTAGTTCCTGGTCTTCATTGATATTGACCGCAGCCTCAACTCCCCTTCCCAGATTGCCGTATCCCAGTATTCCTACTTTTGTACCCATAATGCTATTTTCACTCCTTCCTTTATTATTCTCACTAACGATTTTTCCCTTTCATTCCGTTAATGAGCCCGCACCGGACACATGCCGATGAAATCGGCTGATTTCCCTGTGTGCCCGGTCTTATTAACTATTTCCCAGACTTAATTTCACGAGATCTCCACCAGACAGTAGGGTTTCCCGTCCTCACCGTTAAGGGAGACAGTAAAGATCCGGATACCCTCCTCGGTTCTGTCATTGATCACGGGATATATTTTATCCCCCTTAAATGCCTGTTTTCTGTACTCGACCTTTAATCTCCCGGGATGTGTCCGGTCTCCGAACCCGGTCTCTTCAAGGGCGTCGGTGGCAAACCTTATATACTGCTCATTATTTACATGCCTGTTGATGTCCAGATCCCGCTGCCTGACTATAAGCTCCCCCGCCTCACAGACCTCTCCCTTTTCAGGAAAGACTATCTTTCTGCCGGCATAGTCCATTTCCAGCTTTTTTCCCGGAGGGTATGACGAAATCACCTCGGGAGGCACGTTCATGGGCAGCTGCTTTTTTAAGTCCACCAGCACCCAGATGGAATTGGCCTTTGCTATCATCCTGCCCTCAGCGTCCTCCATGAAGAAATTCCTGCAGCCAAAGAGTCCTTGTATGCTGTATGGGATCGTACCGATCTTTATCTCCTCATACAGGGCCGGGTATCTTTCCACCTCGATCTGCCAGAAGAGGATCATCCAGGCCATCCCTTTTTCCATGAGAGCTTCCCAGGAGCCCTCCGTTCCTGCAGAATGAAAGGTGGAGCAGTCCTGAAAATAATTCACCAGCGCCGGCAGGGTCAGCTTTTTATTAACGCCGCATTCACTGTATCGTATCCTTGTGTCAAAACTGTACATTGTGTCAAAGATCCCCGGGAACTTCTGTCATAAGCTCCAGCATATATTCCCTATTCATCTTATTACACATGGCCACAAAGGTATTAAGCGGCACATCATGAAGCACGTTCTTTGAACCCCTCATATTGATGGAAACAGTATTGTCCGCAGCCTCCTTTTCACCCAGCACCAGCACATAGGGATCCTTCAGGGTCTTGAACTGCTTTATCTTCACCTTCATATTCTCATCGGAATAATCGGCCTCAAAACGTATCCTGTTTTCAAATAATATGTCCGCCACCTTTTTGGCGTACCCGTTATTTTCTACTCTTATGGGAACAATACCCACCTGAACAGGAGAGAGCCAGAAGGGGAAGTGACCCTTGAAGTTCTCTATAAGGATACCGATAAACCTCTCCATAGATCCGAATATTGCCCTGTGGATAAGAACCGGCCTCTTGAAGGAACCGTCATCAGCCACATATTTAAGGTCAAAATTCAGGGGCAGCTGGAAGTCAAGCTGGATGGTTCCCATCTGCCATTCCCTGCCAAGACAGTCCTTCATCTTCAGATCTATCTTCGGTCCGTAGAATGCGCCGTCTCCTGCATTTATCTCATAGTTGCCCTCACCAAGCTTATTATTAAGTATTCTCTGAAGAGCCTCCTCCGCTTTATTCCAGAGCTCGATCTCTCCCATGTAATCATCGGGCCTGGTGGAAAGCTCCGCCGAATACTCAAGTCCGAAGGTACCGTATATCTTCTTTGCGATATCCATGATATCGCTGATCTCGGATTCTATCTGCTCATCGGTTACGTAAGTATGGTCATCATCCTGATGGAACTCCTGTACGCGGAACAGTCCGTTCAGGGCTCCGGATTTTTCCCTCCTGTGGATAATGTCCGTCTGTGAAAATCTCAAGGGCAGCTCTCTGTAGCTCCTCTGCCTGCTCCTGTATACGTTTATGGAATTTGGACAGTTCATGGGCTTTATGGCGTATGTATTGTTCTCATCAATGGGCACCACGAACATGCCATCCTGGTAGTGTGCCCAGTGTCCGGACTGCACCCAGAGCTCCTTTGATGAAAGCACCGGACCGCTTATCTCCTGATATCCGTGTACTTCATGCTCTCTTCTCCAGTAATCCAGCAGCGCATTATAGACCTTCCAGCCTCTGGGAAGCCAGTAGGGCATGCCGGGAGCGGTCTCATGGAACATAAAGAGCTCCATTTCCGGTCCCAGCTTTTTATGATCCCTCTCCATAGCCTCTCTTATGAGATTGAGATGATCCTTAAGGGCTTTCTTATCGGGGAAGCCGTAAACATATATTCTCTGGAGCTGATCCCTCTTCTCATCACCTCTCCAGTAAGATCCCGAAACCGACTTCACCTGAAATGCGGCATTCATAAGCTCTCTTGAGCTGTCCACATGGGGTCCCCTGCAGAGATCCACAAAATCCTCGCCGGTGTAGTAAATGGTTATGGTTTCATTTTCCGGAAGGTCTTCAATGAGCTCCGTCTTATACTTCTGATCCTTAAATATCTTCAGGGCTTCATCCCTGCTCACTTCCTTCCTTGTCCAGTCTTCGCCTCTTTTTATGATCTCGCGCATCTTGTCTTCGATCATTTTGAAGTCCTCGGTGGTTACCGTTCTGGGGAGATCAAAATCATAGTAAAAACCGTCAGCGATCTGGGGGCCTATGGCATACTGGACATCTTTGCCGAAGATCTCTATTACTGCCTTGGCAAGAATGTGTGACAGTGAGTGACGATAAAGCTTTAAGTATTCTTCTCTTTCCATTTTTCTTTCCTTTCTTTTAAAGACGCCGTCTGTACCGCAGGCCTCGCCTCATATCCGGAGTGTCTGTACCGCAGACAGCGCCCGGAGTATTCCCGGTAATGATATACCCCGGCAAGGTCATCCGTCAAGGAGAGCGGGTTATAATCGGGCGCTTCAGGAGGATTGTTACTATGCCAGCATACTATCAGGCAGCTGAATTGTAACGATTGAGAATAACCCGGCAATAGATTATAATATGGTACAAGTGCTTTGATGCGCCAAGCGTATAAGTGCCCCGTCGCAAGTATCAATTTACATAGTAAATTAGCGGATTACGAGTGTTGTAAAATTGCGAGAGCTGCTGATTTTCGAGTGTTGCTGAAAGGCAACGAAGCCACAGGAGCGTTATGAAGCTGATCAAAAGATTTCTCCCATATTACAGGCCCTATATAGGTGTGTTTCTGCTGGATCTTTTCTGCGCGTCAGTGCTGTCTGTCATTGATCTCTTATTTCCGCAGTTTCTCCGGATACTCAGAACCACTCTTTTTCTGGAACCTCCGGAAATTATCTTAAGCAGACTGTGGATCATTGCCATTTTATTGATACTAATGTACATCGTGCGCAGTATATGCCGGTACTATGTAACATATCAGGGACATATGATGGGTGCGAAAATGGAATCCGAAATGAGAAGGGATCTTTTTGAACGTTTTGAAGCTTTTTCCTTCTCATATTATGACACCCATAATACCGGTGAAATGATGTCCCGGCTGGTGTCCGATCTCTTTGATATTTCCGAGCTTGCCCATCATGGTCCGGAGAACATATTTATTTCCGTCTTGAAGATCATAGGCTCCTTCATTCTTCTTTTACGCATTAATATCCCAATGACCCTGTGTCTTGCTTTAGTTGTGGTATTCATGGGCATTTTTTCCATAATTCAGAATAAACGGATGCGGCAGACCTTTTCAGATAACCGGAAAAAGATAGCAGGCATTAATTCATCCCTCCAGGACACCCTGGGCGGCATCCGGGTAGTAAAGTCATTTACAGGTGAAAAGGTGGAACAGGCGAGGTTTGACAGCTCCAATCTGGCCTTTCTTTCTTCAAAGCGCAACAATTACAGGCAGATGGCACTGTTTAATTCGGGAACCAATCTGTTTGAAGGGCTTCTGTTTGTTACGGTCATCGTAGCGGGAGGTTTTTTTATCGCCAGGGGACAGCTAAGCGTGGAGGATCTGGCTATCTACGCCCTCTATGTCAATATCTTCATAAATCCCGTAAATGTGCTGGTCGAATTTACCGAACAGCTTCAAAAGGGCATGGCAGGTTTTGAAAGATTTACAGAGGTAATGGACACCATGCCGGAGATAGTTAACCGGCCTGATGCCAGAGAACTCAAAAATGTAACGGGAATAATTGATTACAGGGATGTTTCCTTCTCCTACGAAAATGAAGAGACTGTCTTAAAGGGGATAAATCTGCATATTGACGCCGGAAAGTCCCTGGCCATCGTAGGTCCCTCCGGCGGCGGAAAAACCACTCTCTGCTCACTTCTCCCCAGGTTCTATGACGTCAGGGAAGGCGCAGTAATGATCGACGGAACGGATATCAGGGATGTTACACAGGAATCCCTGAGGTCCTTTATCGGGATAGTACAGCAGGATGTATATCTCTTTAACGGAACCGTAAGGGAAAACATAGAATACGGGAGACCCGGAGCCTCCATGGATGAGATCATTGAAGCCGCCAGAAAAGCGGATATCCTGGATTTCATAGAAGGACTTCCCAGGGGTTTTGAAACAGAAGTCGGAGAGCGGGGCGCAAGACTGTCAGGAGGCCAGAAGCAAAGAATAGCCATTGCCAGGGTCTTCCTTAAAAATCCTCCCATACTTATCCTGGATGAGGCTACCAGCGCACTTGACAATGAAAGTGAAAGGTATATCCAGGAAAGCCTGGATCAGCTTTCCGTTGGAAGGACTACCATCACCATCGCCCACCGGCTGTCTACCATACTCGGTGCAGACGAGATAATAGTCCTTGACGGCGATGGCATCAGGGAAAGAGGCCGTCATAAGGATCTTATCAGATCAGGCGGTCTGTATGAAAAGTATTACAGAATGCAGCTTGGGGCCTTATAATACGTTACGAGAAAGAAACCTTATCTCAGCGCCTGTCCCTGTCTATGAATTCCATAAAGACCACGGTGATAAAGGCAAATACAGCTGCAAACACCAATAGATGTGCCCAGCAGGCCATAAGGTTTTCCGGGGTAGAGACGTAGTTTGCGTTCTGGCTTGCCTTTCCAAGCTCATACTGAACCCTGTCCCTGAATCCGTTTTCTTCAACAATATTCATTAATTCGGACAATGTCATTACCCCGCCGAGATCCACGTTTCCGGCTGCTTTCATGCGGTTCCAGATTAACACGGCCGGAAGGTCATTGTAATTTCCCAGGGCACAGATACCCTGTGTTCCCCATTTTGATATCATAAGATCCGTAACTTCCCTCAGCATATTCGGGATACTGAAATATCCCGCAAATACCAGCTGGACTATGAGCATAAAAGGCATAACAGTCATTGCCGCAGTGGTATTCCGGACAATTGCGGATATCATAAGAGCCAGGATATCAGAGGCATAGGTGATAAGGAATAGCGTGATGAACAACTCAACTATAAAACCTTCCGTACCTTCTGTCATAAGCCCTTTTTCCGGAAAGTGCATTCCCGAAAGCCTGCATACCACTATGGTGATCCCCACCTGAATAGCAGACAGGATCATCTGGAAGATAAGGTGTGCACATACATAAGAGGTCATGTGCAGTCCCGCACGGTGCTCCCTCTTGATTATGGGCCTCTCCCTGCAGATCACCTGTATGGAGTTAAAAAAACCGTTCCATATACACACACAGGTAAGGGCAAAGGCCCCCTGAAGCGTGCCCTCCATGGTCAGAAACAGTCCCTTACCCACAACCATGGAAACCATGCCGGCTATAACCGCAGCCATGGGCAGAACCTTCCAGTCATTCCTGAAAACAAACAATCTGCAAAGCTTCAGAAAATATATAAATGTCTGGCCTATACGTCCCATATATTTGAATTTCTTAATTTCCGTCGTATCCATATTCATCCCGCCTGTCCTGTGATCCTCTGCCCGTATTTTTCGATAAATTCATCTGACCTGCCTTCTCCGCCCTCATCCTTCTGATTAATGGAAAGCAGTATTTCCTCCATTGAGTCTTTCCCGAAGAAAGCATGGGCATCTTCTATGGAACCGTAGAACGCCAGCCGTCCTGTCCGGCCCGCATCCTTGGCAAGAACGATAACATCATCAAAAAGATCGATGACCCTGTCAGGAGTATGGGTTATGACTATGACGATCTTGCCTTCATCAGCTATGGACCGAAGGCTCTTAAACAGATTTCTGGCTACGATCCCGTCCAGGCCGGAATCCGGCTCGTCAAGGATAAAGAGAGTGGGGTTGGAAACAAATTCCATTGCAATGGAGAGCCTTTTTCTCTGCCCGCCGGACAGTTTCTCCACAAGACTGTTTTTCACGGATGTGAGGCCGAATTTATCCAGCACCTCATTTATGCGTTTGTTTTTTTCGCTGAAAGAAAGGTTCTTCGGGAGCCGCAGCTGCGATGCGTCAATTAAAGTCATGTTCACGGTATCCCCGTCCCTCATGAGGTCCTGCTGGGGAACAAAGCCCAGATCATATTTCATGCTCTCGTAATTATTGTATACATTATTGCCGTTCAGGATCACATCGGCATTCGCCTTCTCATAACCGGTAAGGGCATTTAAGAAGGTGGTCTTTCCCGCTCCGGAACCGCCCAGAAGCAGCACCATGTGTCCTGTGGGGATAGACAGGTGGATATCCTTTAATAAATACCTCTTCTTAAAGAAATCTATGACCGTCCTGTCAGTGAGGTTAACAGTCAGGCCCTTTTTTATAACCTCCAGCGAAGCATCACTTACTTTAGCCGCACTTATCTCTTCGCTGTCCCATGCCTTGTGCTCCGGCTGGAAATTTTTGTTAAATCCCCAGATCAAAGCTGTAATTAAAGGAAACAGTACCCAGCAGACAGTCCATTTCCTTGGTCTCTGATAAAGCCTGCATAACGCCAGATATATACGTATACTGTAAAACAGGGATGATACTGCCAGTGCAATGGTTATAAAGGCAAAAAATACCTGCATGGGCGAACCGCTGTCGTAGTAAATGTAAATCTGCTTTGATACAAAGTAACATGCGTTAAGAATAAAATATGTCCGCCCCTCTTCTTCATGTTCAGCGATAACAGCCAGCTCATAGTCCCTCAATGCGGGGATAAAGCCGTACCATCCTTTTTTTCCGCTTTTCCTGAAGATAAAAAAATACCCCATGGACAAGGCCAGCTGAGATACCAGCTGAAATATGCATGCAATAATATCCAGATCCATATTATTCCCTTTCGATGCTTGTTTTCTTTAAGGATATCACAAAATGGAAAAATGAGCTATGGGGACGGGGTTTAGGGGTCATCCGCTTTTGAGACAGGGGGAGACGAGACATTGGGACGGTTCCAATGTCTTGTCGTCCCCCTGTCTCGCCTCCTGCCATGTAAAAAGGCTCCCGAAGATATCTCCTGGAGCCTTGTGTTTACTGTAATGTAATCAGCATTCTCGCAAAAAATAGGTTCCTACGTCGGTTTTTGCAGGGATGGATGTGGTATAAGGTTCAGTGGCAGCATCCTTCGTGCCAAGGGCGTACTGCATCTCGCCGCCGGAAGCTGTACCGGCTGTCACAAGCTCCTGTGCAGAGCCGTTGTAGGTCAGGGTGTTGGCTGTCGGTGCTTTTGTTACCGTTGCCGGTTGTTTCTCGCTGATCGTCAGCGTTCCTTTTGTATAGCTGATGGCATAGTTATCTCCTGCGCTTGCGCCGAAGGCAACGATGTCATAGGTGCCTGCCGCAGTATTATCCGGAGTGGCCGCGCTGCCGTCCTTCTGATAGGCCAGCGTTGGGGCAGTCGTCAGTGTATCTTCTCCTACCAGTTCGGTAACGGCATAGAAATCCGAGCCGGAGAGCGTAGGAACTGTGCCACCTACATAGATGCTCTGATCCTTCGCTGTGATTCTAAGCGTCTTTGTATTGACCGTAATTGCAGCAGTAGTTTCTGTATCAATTGTTGTGTCAGACTCATATTTTGCCGTAACCGTAGCGGAGCCTGCCTTCAAAATCTTAACTGTCGCAGTTGCCCCGTTCGGTGTGATCTGGAACACCGTCTCATCGCTGGTACTCCAAGTCCAGTTGCCTGTTCCAGTTCCTTCGTCTGTCACGTTACCTGTAAGTGTGAAATCCGCATCGCCGTAGGTCTTAGAAGCGGGAACACCTGTGATGTCCACCCCTGCGTCAGACTTTGCCGTGAGCGTTATTTTGACATTGACCGTGGAATCGGCATAGTTGGTAGAACCGATTTTTCTCAACCAATATAAAAAAGGGACAGCCTTTAGCTCATATTTTTTAAATGAAATAGTTAACGCGATTTCGTCTTTTGATTCAGCCATTTCTACCTGTTTCTTAAGATCACCTCTGAGCTTCATAAAGTTATCCTCCAAAAATAAGTGATCTTTTAATATCCGTCCTTATAGTGCACCCGGCAGTGCTTTTTGAAGAAGGATA
>CAMJPM010000113.1 GCA_946407725.1 uncultured Lachnospiraceae bacterium | reverse complement strand
TTGTTGCAATATCATTATGATTTCAATGATATTGTAACACATTTGCAGTAATTATGAAAAGGTTCTGAAAAGTACCAGGAATACTTTTCTATTTATAAAAAGTCCTGCACGTTCTTGCTGCCGAATCCCATCTCTGCAATAAGAAATATCGATATGGCCTTTTTTGTAAAACGATTCACAGAGCCATTTCCCTCTCCACAGCCACTCCGTAGACCGTCTCTTTACCGGCGGCAAGCTTTAGAAACAGGCGTTCTGACATATCATTCTGGGTGTTTACGAATAATCTGATGTCATCACCATACTTCTCCAGTATATTTTGATATGAAAGCCAGAAGATACCTGTAAGCATTCCTGCGGATTCCATATCGTCTGAAAGTGTGCAGACATAGTCTACTGCGATTCCCTGATCTCTTTTAGACATCAGGATGCATCCGTCCACATTTCCGTTTTTATCAAAATACACGGAGCTGATCTCCCCGTCATAACGCGCCCTGTTACCCGGATCAATATAGAGCAGCTGCTTTTTAACCGGTGTCTTTTTAGGAGGGGTATAGTCTTCCCCGAGAGTTGTCAGAGCCGAACGAAACTGTTCCCAGAGCTTTCCCGAAATATCTTTCAGGCATTTGAAATTTCCTTCCGGAGTATTTTTTAATAACTTCTGAAGCCTGTTCTCGATATAAATGACAGGGATGGAATAGAGATTGGATCTCTGGATCTCTGTAAATCCCAGCTCATCAAAAAATGCATCCGCCGCGGAATGCGCCTGGGGATCCAGGTTGTATTCGAGGCAGATCTCGTCCGCAAGGGAGCCCCGTGCCATATCAATAAGCGCTGACACAAGCGCACGTCCGATACCCTGCCTTCGCATATCCTTTTCCACTGCGATATGTGTAATGTACATGGAATTGCCGTCTATCACCGCCGAAAGGATACCGACGGGTCTTAAACTCCCATCCTCCTTTTCTGCGGCGCAGAATAAAACAGGCTCTTCCTCTGCAACACCCCCGGGAAGCATATCTATAACTGCATCCCTCTCCTCATCTGAAACCATAAATATATTCATATCTTGTACCTTGCCGCAGGCAAGTGTGCCCATCGGTGACGTGCCTGCCGCGGCACCGATGAAAGTTTGAAAGTATTACTTTCAAACTTTCTCCTTTATCCTTACTCCTTCTCAAACTTTACTTTCAGTCTTCCTGCCAGTTTATCAATAAGAGGCAGTTTCCTCTTCTCCAGATCATAGGAACTGAATTCAGAACGGCTGACCTTCTTCCCTTCTTTCTCCAATTTTTCCTTTTGCTGTTCATAGGTTTTGATCGCCGAAGTTGCTTTCTTATATGTATCGGACAGGAACTTTGAAAGCTCCTCATCTGTATATCCAAAGGACCTTAAGGTTTTGGCAAGCGCCTCCATATTCTCCCCTATCGCATCTGTCTCGAGCCCGTATTCATCCGCTGTCTGCTGCAGGGATGACAATGTTTTGATGGTTTCGCCCATTTTTTTCAGGGCGGTCTTTTTCGCGACTTCCATATCATAGCCTTCGGAAAGACCTCTGCTTTTTAAGGATTTCAAATAATCCTGTTTCTCCTTTTCGCCGGTTTTCTTATATTCCCAGTAGGAAGAATTCTTGAGCATCTCCAGCTCTCTGAGTCCCGTCAGGCCCAGTGTCTCGCTGAAGCTTTCCTTATTCAGCTCATAGATATTGCCCGTTTTCTCTTCGTCAAATTCATCGGTAAACTGCTTTTTGCGGAATTCCTCCACATTCTTCACCTCCCGGTCCATAAGGGCGAGGTGCGGAGCATCCTGTTCGCTCTTTAAGGCTTCCTCCTGCTTTCGCAGCTCCTTAATCTCCGGGGAAGTCTCGGGAATCCCGGAATCCAGCTTATTCTTTATCTCTTCTCTGAGGGCGGTTAATTTCTGAGTACATTCTTTCTTTATCGCATCACAATCCTTCGTACGCTCTTTCATTCTGTCTGAAAGCGTCGATCTTAATCCGTCGGCGATGAAGGTGTAGGCAGACACTGTCCGGGAAAGCATATAAAAATCCTTCAGGTGCTCCACATTCTCTCCGCTATGTTTTTTCAGGAATTCATAAGGCAGGTTCACCTCCATATTGGACGAGATCGAACTCATTACCCCCACAAGGTTCGCAAACCGCGGATCGGACTGGAGTCTCGCCCAGTCCTCGGGGTGCAGAGAGGTAATACTGTCCCCCATCGTATTCATGATCTTTTTCATGGCCTGATGTACTGTATTTGTGTAGGTAAGATAACTGGAGAGATACATGTCCTCCGCCATTTTCTGCTCTTCCGGAGTCCTGTCTTTTTCCTCCTTTCGTAAGGAATAGGTCAGGCCGTCGATCATCTCCAGCACCTCCTCATCCGTCATATTCTCCACAAACTGCCCGGTAAAATTGGAAACCTGCCGGATCAAGGCATCGCCGCCTGTATGATCCCTAAGACGCTTTGAATTTACCCCGATAGATCCACCCCCAACATTATCCTTATTCAGGAGCCTGCGTACTCTGGATTTCAGGCTCTTCTCGTTTGATTCGTCCTCTCTTGGAGTTTTCTCCTTATGTGCCGAATAATAATTATAGGTCGTTGTGGGATTGCTGAGGACAAAGCCCTTTTTGTCAAACTTCTTTTTGCCAACGGTCTTTAAGTCAAATTTCATGGACTCCTCAGGCATCGTATATTTCTCGTGCTCCAGCTCCAGAAGCAATGTGTCGATATTTTCGCGGCGTTTTTCTGCAATCTCTTCCGTGACCTTTTTCACTGCCTTGTCATATGCATCGCCGCGCAGCCCGGACTTCAAAACCTTCTCGTATTCCTGCGTATTCTGATAATCATCCGGGTCCGCTGAGATCTTGCAGATCCTGCTCTCCTGCTTCTCAGCAAAGCTCCCCGTGGCATTAAGCCGCGCCGATGCGTCATTGATGTCTTTGTCCGAGGTCCCGAACTTCTGCAGGTTCTTCCCCAGATAAAAGCTGGTGCGAAGGAGCTTGGCGAGATACTTCTGCTCCGGTGAAGAGTTGGCGGAAGCATTCATGGAGAGCTCTGAGTTGTAGTGGGTGCGGTAATAGGGATTTGTGACGATGAGCTTACGCACACGATAGACATCGCTGACAGCCTGCAGTCTTTCCATCTGCTTTGTCAGCGCTTCCGCGGTAATCCCGCCGGCGATTACCTTCACCTCTTTTTCCTTTATCACATTTCCCTTTTCGTCCATGATCCTATTATGGCCTATGGCCTGCGCTTTAAGTGTTTCCATAAACCCGGGATTGTCACGGAGCATCCGGTTGAATATAGAGGTCATAGAAGTAAGGCGTTCCAAAAGAGGCGCATTCTGGGAGAGGCTTTCATCGTCAAAGAGATTGATCTTATCCAGCTCACTGTTGGCAAGAAGCTGATTTGCGACCTCTGCCATCACGTCAAATCTTGCCGCTTCCTTTTCCTCCGCTGACATCTCCTCCCTTTTTATTTCGCCGTCTTCTCCCCTGACCTCTTTCATGCCGGAGTACTTACCCACAAGCTCAATGAACTTGCTCTCCATCGTCTGATCATCGATAGTAAGCATCGACGATAATTCGGAGAGATCCTTCAGCTGCGAGCTCTTCAGCTTGAGCCGCTCATCCACCGGGATGCCGCGGCGAAGCTTTGCCCTTTTGTCCCTCATCTCGAACTCTCCTGCATCCATTGCTTCAAAGCGTTTCGCCGCCTGGTCTTTTTTAAAAAGGCGGGATTTTTTATTCTTTATCTTGGACTGCCGGGACTTCATCATGGATTTGTCCTTGAACTCCTCCTGGTATTCGCTCTGAAGCTCAGAGGTCAGGGGCGCGCTGAGCTTTGCATACTCACGGTTTTTGATAACATAGCTCTCCTTCATCTTGTCAGCAAGAGCCCGGCCCTTTTTCATGCGCTCCTTTTCCTGCTTCTTTTGCTCCTCAGCCGGTTCGAGCGGCAGGAAATCCTTTTTCATCTCTTCCTGCTGCGGCTCCATATTAATATGGAGCTCCTGCTGCATTTGCTGTTCCTTATTGATGTTCATCAATCCAAGATTATCCATTCCTATCTCCTTTTAATTCTAATCGCAGGGAAAACTACTTATCTAATAGCATTAATATCTGTAACTATTCAGAACCCCCACACCGCACCTTCCACAGGGGGTTCTGAATAGTTACTAATATTTTAACATATCAAATACAATTATTGAACTCACAATAATAAGAAATAGGATCAAAAAAAGATTGTTCGTAATCTGCCCTGTCAACCCTGATATGTAAAGCATAGCATCGTTATGTCGTCAAACTGCTCTGCGTCCCCCACAAAGGCTTCGATACGGTTCTTAAGATTACGTATCTCATCTTCCGGAGAAAGCGAGGGATCTTCATTCAGAGAAGCAAGCATCCTGTCGGCGCCGAAGAGTTCATTGTCTACGGAAGCAGCCTCCGGGACTCCGTCCGAATATACAAAGAGTGTGTCGCCATGATGCATCTCAAGCTCGTGGGGAGTAAATTCCTGGTCATCCAGGTATCCCAAAGCCATATCGTGACTGTTTTTAATAAGTTCAAATCTACCGCCGGCCCTCAGTAACGCCGGTTTTTCATGCCCTGCATTGATCTCTGTTCCCTTTCCGGTGGAGAGCTCGATAACTGCTATCCACACGGTAATGAACATTTCCGCTGCGTTGGACTCTGATATCTGCCTGTTCACATGGGACATGGCTTCTGCAGGAGACATGCCCTGTAAAAGAGTACTGCGGATAAGGGTCTTGCATACCATCATGAGAAGGGCTGCAGGTATGCCCTTATCTGATACGTCACCTATGACAAGGGCGATATGGTCATCATCGATCAAAAAGAAATCGTAGAAATCCCCTCCCACTTCCTTTGCAGGATCCATTAAAGCATAGAGGTCGAAGCCGGTCCTCTCCGGGAAAGCCGGAAACACTCCCGGGAGCTGGCTTTTCTGAATGGTCTCCGCAGTCAGAAGTTCGGTAGTGAGCCTCTGCTTTTCTGCGGCTGTCCTTTCGCTTTCAGAAACATAGCGGTCTATACTGTCTGCCATTTCTGAGATATCTATGGAAAGCCTCCCGTATTCATCATTATTCCCGATCAGTTTCTGAAGTCCCTCTTTGATATCATCACTGTTCCGGGTATTTGTATATGTCCTCACCGCTTTCTGCAGGATACCTGTGGGGCGGACAATCTTTCTGTATAGCAGGATCAAAAGGATCGCATCAAAGACCAGGAGTATTGCAGCAACAGGAATACCTACAATAGTGCTGGCTTTCAGTATAACGCGGTCAATATCGCTCCAGTTTAAGCAGCATATCACATAGCATATTGTTTGTCCGTTATGTTTAACAGGCCGGAACACGTAAAAAATATCATTCCCCAAAGCGTCACAGGAAGTGTAAGATAACATCTTTTCCCCTGTCTCCAGTCTTCCTTCCGCATCCTGTAAGTCGCTCTGCCAATTATCCGGCAGATCTATATTCTGGCCGAGAGCAGGAGAATCTGTCTTTTCCCCATGGTTTTCGTTGTAAAAAAACGTATATACACTGTCACCTTCCGGGCGGAAGCAGCAGCTTGTCACGTCAATCTCAGCCTTTTCAAAGGTCACGAACTCCTTTTCCAGCATGATATAGCAGTATTCTGCAAAGAGCTTCTGCTTCTCATCCGGAAGACCCTCTGCCTGCTCTGCAGTGAACCTGTAGGGATCTTTCGTCAGAGCTCCTTCCCTGGCCTTATACAGCTCGCTGTCTTTATCTTTCAGCTGTCCCGGATCCAGGTTAAGGCTGTCCTCGTTATTTTCCCAGTAGTCAAGGAGCCAGGGAGAAGATTCATACTTTTCAATGCCGGCAGCAAGGCGGTTGCTGACATTATAAAGGGTACTCCCCAGTATCCCTCCGACTACCATGGCCTGCTGCGTCCAAAGTATAAAAACCAGCGTAGTCATAGTGAGAAAAACAAACCCCGCCATTACGATCCCAACAAGGTACAGTATTTTCCATTCTCTTTTTTTCGTTTTCCCTTTAATATCCATTTTCAGGTCATTTTCCTGCGAGAAGGATATTTTTAAGATCCTCCTGCATTTTGTATGTGAACCCCTTTTCGTCCATTATCGTTAAAAGATCATATCCGCCCAGCCATTCGAGATATTCCTTCATCACCTCAGGCTTTGAATATGTTGCCCTTGAGAGGGTTTCCGGAGACACCTGCTCCATTATCTCACGGGGAATGCAGTCAAGCTTTGCCTGAATGACCGCAGCATTATATACCTCCGTAATGCAGTAGTCAGCGATGATGTCTTCATCGGAGGCACCACAGAGCTTTAATATAAGTGCTGCGATGATCCCTGTCCTGTCCTTTCCCGCAGTGCAGAAAAACACAGTATTCCCGTCTGAAAGGCTTTCAAGTATGGTCTTAAGTATCAGTGCAACCCGGTCTGAAGAATTCTCCGTCATTACCCGGTAATCCATGCTTAAGCTCTGGAGGAACTTTTTACCTGCTTCTCCCGTAAGATCCGCCCCTTCTTCCTCATAGAAAAAGTGACAGTCCACATACCTAAAGTCCCCCGGTGCCTTCACGGGATTTTCAGAAGCTTCAAAGGTGCTCCTTAAGTCCACAAGTGTTTTTATCTTAAGATCCCTGAACTTCTGCCATCCGTCTGCAGTTAACTCTGAGGGACAGTCGCACCGGTACAGACGGTTCCATAAGGTAACACGACCGCCAGACGCCTCATATCCGCCCAGATCCCTGAAATTATAAAGATTCGGAATACTAATATGTCTTATCCCTGCCATAGTCACCTGATCTCCTTATTCTCCGCAAAACACCACATGCGGTCAAATCCCTTTTCGCAAAGGGACTTTGTCATAACTATCCCTCCGCATTGGCCTGAATACATAAAGGACTCACATCTTGAAAGAAGATACAGTGCGTAAAAATAGTTTGCTGTGGAATCCTCAAGGAAGCTGTCATAGTCGTCTCCGGGATGCCTCTTACTGTCAAGTTCACTGATGGTAGTGACACCCTCTTCCTGAAAGTCTGTGATACTGTATCTCTCCTGGGAGACCGCCCGGATCTTCCCGGGGAACGCGTCCTTCATCTTATCTAAAATATCCTGATCCTCGGTAGCGAGGAAGATGCCATCATATCCGCCTTCATCCATCCACTCCCTGATCTTCGGGAGGGCTGATTCTACAGTAACGGGAGCGCTGGCACCGCTCATGCCTGATGCGATATAATCTGATCCCCTGAGAAGTATCCCAAGCATCCTTTTTTCTTTGAGTACTGCATTGCCGTATTCCCTCATCTCTTCCACAAAGTCCGGATTCAGTGAATTGATATCAAAATCATTACCCTGTGAATACCGTAGCATCTTTGTAAACAGAAGCCCGTAGTAATTTGTGATGTACACGGTATTAGTTTCATCAGCGTCTTCCGGTGTCATCCGGATATTAAAATACTTTTCTATGATATGATCCGCATACCGGGAACTTCCGGGCTGCAGCGTCACTTCCAGTCCAAACCGCTCAAGGAAACTCTTTGTCCTGGCATAAACTGTGAGAACACTTCCGATACCTTCAGACCTTGCAACGACTATCTCTGCGTAGCGCACAGGAGACGACTCTCCTGATCCGGCTGTAAGCGTTAGACCGGTAAGCCACTGCAGTACAAAGATATGGTGGAAGAGAACCACCTGATCCATGGTATAAAAATCACATATAAAAGCTGACGGATAAAAATCACGTATAACCTTCAACGTCTTTTTATCTTCTGCTGAAGGTTTATCTTCCGCCACACTTAACCGGCCTGACTCCGGAAAAAACCTGAATATCCTCTTATCTGCAAAGGTTACGGACAGGGAAGTATATTTAAGTATTACTCCCGTGAGCACTACCGTGTACTCATTTACTTCCTCAAACCAGACCCTCTCAAATTCTTCAAGGATATCAAAGCATAGCTTGTCCCCGTCATTTTCGTCATAGATAAGATAGGGCGGATACAGGGGATCCTGATGAAATAATGGGGAGTCCGGGTACTTTTCGCTCGATTCAGCCCATTTCTGATTTTCAACATACTCCAGGTTATAGTCCTGACCTTCAGGATCCTTCACATGGAATGCTGTCTCTCCCCTGAGTACCCAGTGCAGGGCCTTATGGAATACATCCGGTCCGTGGGTTAAGAATCTATGATTTCTTTCCCTGTCATAATCTTTTATCAAAAGCATGGCATTACCTCCTGCTCACCATCACTATTCCTTTGATGTCCTTAGTCGGTGCCTCAATGAAAAGTCCCGCTGCCTCAGAGAGGATCTCTATGGATTCCATTCCACAGGGGAAATGCCAGTATGTATTTTCAGGAACTATTATCCGTCCGCTCGACTTTACCTTATCAGCGAGAGTAAAGAATGTCTCAGCCATAGATTCCAGATCTTCATTTTCCCGGAATGCAAGGTCAAGGATACCGTAAGAAAAGCCCTCTGCGGCATCAGGAAGTGTATCTTCACTTACGACCGAAACACCGGGAAGTTCTTTTGTCTCATTTGAGCATAGGAGAACAGAGCCAACAGGCTGCAGCTCGAGTATTACTTCTCTTATGGACGGAAGAAACCCGGGACGGTCATCTTCGCATTTTTTCCCTCCGGTAAACAGCATTTCAAAATACCTGGTCTCTGCCCTTTCCAGGAAATCACGGTCGCGGATAAGCTGGCGCTCGTCCTCATTCGCAAGATATACTACTCCTGCGCTGGTATCGAGATCTACGGTGCGCGCGAGACGGTCAGATACAGCCTTGCCGAGACGCGCCTTAACAAAGCTCTTCTGCCGCCTGATGATAGGGAGGATCGGAGCTGACAGGATCTCTCTTTCTTTATCCGTGATCAAATGCTTTTTCAAGCCCTTTGCGAGAGGCCGGAAAGGAGCATCTGTCTCCTTACAGAATGCATCCGGATAAAGAAAAGCATCCAGGGCAAGATCTGTCTCATGATGTCCCCAGATCTTATCAAGAAACTCTGCGGACATATCACTTCCCATGGGACGGCAGTTTACTTCGATCAGGACAGGTCCCTTTTCATCGATCATAAACTCGCTGTGGACATTTCCGTATTCCACTCCCAGGGCATTCAGTACGTCAAAGGTATAACGGATAAGGGATGTACATCCTGTTTCCAGCCGGCTCAGGGTTTCCGTGTAGTTATAGACCATTCCTCCCCCGGCAACCTTTTTCTTGGAGTGCTTCCACAGGGCAGATATCTTATGCCGTCCGGCATAGGAAACAGTGTTTACGATGTATTCCGTTCCCACTATTCTTTCCTGAAGGAGCATTCCTTCTTCCTCGCCTCCCATATAGTTACCTTCAGAGAAAACTTCATCGTATGCGTTTTTTAGCTCCTCTTCGCTGTCACAGATCCGCACATCAACAGAGCTGGCTCCGCGATATGGCTTCAGCACGCAGCCCTTAAAGCCTTCCTGGCGGTAATACTCAAGGGTTTCATCCCAGTTATGGACGATCTTTCCACGGATACCTCTGACACCGTGTTCGATAAGCCTCTGATGCATTAAAAATTTATTGGTCATTGCAGGAAGACGTTCTGTTCTGTTTCCCGGAAGACCAAGGTCTGCTGCCAGCCTTACAGAAAGCTCCACTCCGAGATCCGCGCCCGGAAGAATGAACTTCGGTGCCAGGGCTTTTACCATTGACAGGGTCTCATCATAGGTATCGCATTCCACGATAAATTCCGCCGCACCCTTATATTTATGCTCGATGGGTTTACGCACTTCTGTCATTAAGTCAAAAATATGGCCGCTTCTCTTTGACCAGAGGACAACAGGCTTAAATCCGCGGTTAATTATGTCTTCAATAAAATTAACACCCGTTGAAAAGGCGTCGACTATTACAATATTTTCCATTTTCTATAACCGCCTTTCTTTGTCTCTTAAGGCTTTTGCAAGTTCTTCCCGGATCTGATCCGGGTATTTTCTCTGAAGTGCTTCAAAGCCCTCTAATAATTCCTCCATGGAAGCATAACCGCCTGTGACAGCATCATTGAACCAGAAAATATCCTTTCCGGGAAGCCGTACTTCATACTGGATCACGCTCTTCATACTGGGCTCTGCAGCTATCTCCTGCAAAAGCTCCTCTTCCACTTTTGGCATCTTAAACTGGCATGCAAAAGTCAGATCATTTGTGTCGTTATAGTCTTTAGCCGCCCCCACAGCCTCATCCATATATACATCATAGGGCAGACGGTTCTGGGAAGCGGTTATAAGTGTGGTAAGACCTGACCACCGGTTATTGATCTCCAGGATATACCATTCATTCTTCACCAGGACAAGATCCACTTCCATGATACCCGA
>CAMJPM010000112.1 GCA_946407725.1 uncultured Lachnospiraceae bacterium | reverse complement strand
GGACATCTTTCCACTTGCGGTTCCGCAAGTGACTGTTCTGAACAGTTACCTTTAATCAAATGAGGAAAAGCTGAAAGTTGAAACCCTGTCATCATCGGGCTCGGACACCTTTTCAACGCCGCTTTTGACCTCCTGTACGGGATTTCCGATGATATTTTTATCTTCGGTAGATACCTTTATGGCGGTATCGGAAAGGGGCTTTTCTATATCAGGCTGAAGCTTTTCTGCAGCAGACAAAGGCTTTTCTGTCTCGGGTTGAGGAGGCTCCTGTGTCCGGGGCTCTTCAGCCGGTGCTTCCTTCTCTTCGGCCGGTGTTTCATTCTTTTCAGCCGGTGCTTCCTTCTCTTCAGCCGGTGTTTCCTTTTCTTCAGGCAGGGGTTCCTTCTCTTCGGGAACGGCTTCCTCTTTGCCGGGTACTTCTCCCTTTTCTTCCTCACCACTGTCATTTGAGAAATTCAGGGGAACATATTCCCTTTCAGCAGCAGAAGGACCTGCTTCCGATTCGTTTTTCAGGAATTCCTCCAGATCGTCATTTACATCGGGTTCGGAATCCTCAAAGCTGTCCTCATCCCCCTTGTTCTTAAGATAATAATAAGTGCCTGCTGCCGCAGCTCCGGCAAAAAGTGAAAACAGCAGAAATTTTCCGAATTTTTTAGCCATTATCTATCCTCCCGGCTTTTAACTTAATACCTCACCGTATTAAAATGCCTTGTTTTTACAGTGAAGTTGTTATAATCACTGATTATAGTGCATACAGGTTTATATGTAAACATATTATTTTGACTGCCGGATCCGGATAATATTTTGACTGACGGATTGGGAAATATAAGTGGTAAAACACGGATATACATTGAATGAAACCCCGTGAAAGGATATAATAGTATACAGGATCTGATTATGAGAGCGAACCTTAAACAGCGTGGCTCTCAGAATGATCAGGGAGAAGGGGGAAACGGATATGAGAAATCCCGAATCTCTGGCAAGACAACTGCCGAGAGTTTTCATCTTAAGCTATGCGGTAGTGGCGCTGATCACGGTTTTTGTGGTTTATTACAGATTCCAGACACGTATGATCAGTGAGTATACCCGGATGGCGGAGGGAGTGACCAATCTCATGATCGTCCCTCTGGATACTAAAAAAAAGGAACAGTATATCTCCGAAAACTACAGCTCCCGGGAGTATATGGATATATTGAAGTATTATTACTCTCTAAAGGAAAACTACCCCGACGTCTATTATATGTATGTATATGAGTTCATAGATGCGGATCAGCCCTATGCCAATGTGATCATAGACCTGGATGAGGAGTATACCGAGGATCCTCCCCAGGAGAGCATAGACTGGATTGGTGATACCTATGTGATGGATGCACCCTTTGACAAGGATGTAAAAAAGATAATCAACGAAAAGAAATGTGTATGGCATACAGTGCATACCCCGGACGGGGAATACCTCCTCTCCTATGTGAGGCCGGTCTTCAATGAGGACGGAAGCTATGCCTTCTGTGTAGGCGTGGATTTCAATATGATGGAGATGTATTCCAAGGATATAAGGTTTGTCCTCAATATGATGGGCTTTCTTGTAATCTTTGTGCTCATTGTGGTGTATATAAACATACGGATAGTGAGTAAAAAAGTGACGGAACCCTTAAACAGGTTAAGCCGCTGCGTAGACGGATTTGTCTTTGATACCGAGGAGGACCGTTTCAGGAATATCAGTGAGCTGGAGAAGCTGGATCTCTCTTATGACAATGAAATAGGAAATGTGTACAGGAGCTTTGTCTCCACCATGAAGGAGAGCATTTATTACATGTTTTCCTATAAGAGAGCCAAGGGGGAGAGTGAGGACAAGGACAGGAGGATCGAAGAGATCAGTAAAATGACCTTTGTTGACGGCCTTACCGGTGTCTACAACAAATCCGCATTTATGAATGACGAGGCCATATATAATGAGGATATCCGGAACGGATTGGACAAAATAGCCGTTGTGATGATGGACATCAATAACCTGAAGTCCGTAAATGACAATCTGGGCCATGAAGCAGGGGACAAATATATTAAGGAATGTATCAGTATAATCTGTAATATTTTTGCCCATTCCCCCGTTTACAGGCTGGGCGGGGATGAGTTTGCCGTTGTGCTTAAAGGGCAGGATTATGCTTCAAGGCTCGACCTCTACAGTAAGGCTTCCTCCACTTTCAGAAGATCATCTGAAAATAAGGACGTCCCCATTCAGGAGAGATATTCGGCCTCCATTGGCATAGCGGAATATAATGAGGGAGACAGCTTCGGCGGGATAGTAAAGCGCGCGGATAAGATGATGTATGAGAATAAGAAGGAATTAAAGACCGGCCACGGGATCTGGAGCAGATGAACAGGGATTACGGAATGAAAAAATTAATAACCATGACGGCAGTTCTGCTTATCGTATGTTTTTCCACACTGGCCTTTACGGGATGTAAAAAGGTTGAGGAGGAGGAAAAGACGGATGTGGTCCTGACCACTTCCTTTGAGGACAATGAGCTATTCAGGATAGAGGGCATGAACTGTTATATCGAAGAAGCCAGCGTATATATGAAGTCCGCAGGATCCAGGTATCAGGGAGTGTTCGGAGAGGAAATATGGAAACAGAATTTCGGCGGAAAAACACTGGAGAAGGAGTTGAGGGACACCACTCTTGCCAGACTTGCCCAGATAAAGAGTATGGATCTTTTAGCGGAGGAATGGAATATAGCTCTCGATGAAAATGAGCAGGAAAAGGTGAAAAAGGCTGCACAGGAATTCCACGAGGTGCTGGAGAACAGCGGGAATACCGACAATATATCCCTGGAACTCCTGGAAGGGATGTATTCGGATTACGCCCTTGCCGACAAGATCTATAATGAGGTTACAAGAAATGTGAATCCGGAGATAAGCGATGACGAAGCCAGATCCATCACCGTTAAGCAGATACTTTTCAAGACCTCCTCAATGGAAGAGGACGGAAGCCGCAGGGAGTACAGTGAACACGATAAGGAGAATGCCCATGAGAGAGCCAGAGCGTGTCTCAAAAAGGCTCTGGATGGTGATGACTTCGATTCTCTTGCGGAAAAGTATAATGAGGACGACCAGAATACATATACCTTCGGAAAGGGAATGATGCCGGAGGCTTTTGAGAAGGCAGCCTTTGATCTGGGAAACGGAGAGATAAGCGATATCATAGAGACGGAGTACGGATATCACATCATTAAGTGCATCAGTGCCTTTGATGAAGAGGAAACCGACAACAACAAGGAACGTATCGTAAAAGAGAGAAAGACCGATTCCTTTAACCGGGTATATGATGAATTTGTGCCATCCCTTCATTCCAATCTCAATGAGGAGCTTTGGGACAGCTTTGAATATGATCCCTATTCGGGAAACAATCTGGAAAAGAGCTTTTTTGAAGTATATGATGAAGTCTTTGCGGATGACTAAGGCGTACATCGGGATCTATGATCCCGATGGATATATCATTGATCTGTTTTATCTTGTTAGCACTTTTTGAATGTGAGTGCTAAAAATCTGTTGACTTTTATTTCCCACCGCACTAAAATATCATTTTGTTAGAAGAAATAAGGATAATTACCCTGCGTCACGGGTAATGTCCGGGAAAGGAAGTATTTTTTATGGAAGCAAAGCATGGTAATCTATCGATAAGCAGTGATAATATTTTCCCTATTATCAAAAAATGGATGTATTCAGATCAGGATATTTTTGTCAGGGAGCTTATCTCAAACGGCTGTGATGCCATTACAAAATTAAAGAAGCTGGAGATGATGGGTGAGTACACCGCACCGCCCTCTGAGACCGACGGGGGAGAGGGCTCCGGACTTAAGGGCAGGATAGACGTAAATGTGGACAATAAGAATAAGACGTTGTCCTTTGTAGATAACGGTATCGGAATGACCGGGGAGGAAGTGGAAAAATATATTAACCAGATAGCTTTCTCCGGCGCTACGGAGTTTATTGAGAAGTACAAGGATAAATCCGACGGGGATCAGATAATCGGACATTTCGGTCTCGGCTTCTATTCCGCTTTTATGGTGGCGGACAAGGTGACTATAGACACTCTTTCCTATGAGGAGGGAGCCGCTGCAGTTCACTGGGAATGTGAAGGAGCCGGAACCGAGTTTGATATGAAGGAAGGCGACAGGACAAGAACCGGTACCGAGATAACACTGTACTTAAATGAAGAATGCCTTAAGTACTGCAATGAGTACGGAGTGAGGGAAGTGCTGGAGAAGTACTGCTCCTTCATGCCCTTTGAGATATACCTGAATGATGTGAACAAGGAGCCCCCCAAGGTTGAGAAGGACAAGGACGGAAACGAGATAGTTCCTGAGCCGCCAAAGAGCGTAAATGACATCCATCCCCTCTGGGCAAAGACCCCGAAGGACTGCACAGATGAGGAATATAAGGAGTTCTACAGAAAGGTATTCAGGGATTACAGGGAGCCCCTTTTCTGGATACACCTTAACATGGATTATCCCTTTAACTTAAAGGGCATACTCTATTTCCCCAGGATCAATATAGAGTACGAATCTGTCGAAGGAGTAATAAAGCTCTATAATAACCAGGTTTTCATTGCCGACAATATCAAGGAGGTCATTCCGGAGTTCCTTATGCTCTTAAAGGGAGTGATAGACTGTCCGGATCTGCCTCTTAATGTTTCAAGAAGCGCATTGCAGAATGACGGCTTTGTAAACAAGATCTCCGAATACATTACGAAAAAGGTGGCTGAAAAGCTTTCGGGGCTCTGCAAGACAGACAAGGAAAACTATGAGAAATACTGGGAGGACATTTCTCCTTTCGTTAAATACGGCTACTTAAGAAACGATAAGTTTGCGGAAAAGATAAATGACTATATCCTCTTTAAGGATATAGAGGGCAAATTCCTGACCCTTCCCGAGGCTCTGGAGCTTCCAGCAACTGCAGAGGAGGCGGAAGAGAGGGAGCAGGCAGACGCTTCCAAAGAGGAGGAGAAGGAGCAGGCAGACGCTTCCAAAGCGGAGAATGAAGGATCACAAAAGACAGATGAACCCGAGGTTGTCGATGAGGAGACCCTGAAGGCGGAGGAAGCAGCCGAAAGCTCTGCTGAAGAGGAAAAGAAGGAAGAGAAGAAGGAAAAGATCGTTTACTACGTTACCGATGAGATACAGCAGAGCCGCTACATCGATATGTTTAAGAAGGCAAAGATGGATGCGGTGGTGCTCACCCACAATATAGACACTCCCTTCATGCAGTCTCTCGAGGGCAAGAACGAGGGCGTCAAATTCATGCGCATAGACGCCGATGTGACTGATGCCATGACCGCAAAGGAATCAAAGAAAGAGACGGAAGAATTCAGCAATGTTGCGGAAACGGTCCAGAAGCTTCTCCGGAAAGCATTTAAAAAGGAGAAACTGGAGGTTAAGGTTCAGAAGCTTAAAGATAAGAAGGTGGCCTCCGTGATAACGGTTTCCGAGGAGACCCGCCGCATGCAGGATATGATGAAGATGTATTCCATGGGAAATAATGACATGGGAGACATGTTCAAGGACGACGACGGACAGACCCTTATCCTTAATGCAAACCATCCTCTTGTAAAGACTGTTATGGATGAACCGGCAAGCGACAGGGGCAAGCTCATTTCAGAGCAGCTCTACGACCTGGCAGTTCTCGCCAATAAGCAGCTGCCTCCGGAGGAGATGAAGAAGTTCATCGAGCGCACAAACGAGATCATGATGAAGCTGTAACCCATAACCTCTGATTATCCTGAAGACCCTTGCGGAACCGCCTGATTGTGCAAGGGTCTTTTCTGCTTGTCATATCGAAACATTCTTAAGTAAAAATAATGGAATATGATCTCTTATGTATGCTATAATGACGGTGACAGGCATTGACGGTTGTATTAACTCCCATAGAATTTATTTCAGAAACGGAGGGTATAGAATAATGACAAATAGTTCTGTTGAGATTATGAATAAGGGAATGGAATGTCTGAGAAATAATCTGGGGGTAATTGATGCCGAGACATTTATTTCTTTGATTATTAGAGAAAAATTTGATTATACGCGATGGCAGCGTGAGTATCTTGATAAAATGGCTTCGGGGGAGTTCCATGAAGAAGCTGTTAAATATGCAAAGGAACACCCTTTTAAGGGAAATGCAGAAAAGCTATAACAGCATAATTTATACATCAATAGGCGGTTTTCGGGCATAAGTGCCTGGAAGCCGCTTTTCTTATTCTAATATTTTACAAGAACGGATAAGATTTTCTGTCTTGATTTATTCGGAGAAGGGGGATATTCTTTATTCATCCTGATTTAGTCTGAGATTATGGAAAAGGTGTAGGAATTGAGGTATAGGAGAACATATTATGGTTAAAATGAAGAACTTACTTATAAAGGGCATCCTGTCGTCTGTCTTATCCGCATCCCTTATTTTTGTGGGGGGTACTGAATAACGGCCTGTTAACGCCTGTTTTAGCCGATACGGAAAAGACCATCACAGGGCTTGGGACGGGAGCGATAGGGAATCCTGTGCCACCAGCAGATAAAGATACCCCCTGGACCGGGAGCTATGTTTATTACGGGAAATACGATACGAATGGTGACGATATAGCTGAACCTGTAAAATACCGGGTTCTGGATAAAGCCACAACTAAATTCGGCGGTAACACTTTATTCCTGGACTGTGACAGCACGCTTTATTCTGCGAAATTCTACGATGGGATTTCCAACGCACAAGGCCATAAAATTAATGAATGGGCTTATAGTGATGTAAAAAAGGGACTCAGTGGTAACGCTTTTTTAGAAAAGGATGGCTGCTTTATCGAAATGGAAAAAAAGGCTATTGCTGAGAGTACGGTGGAAGCGCATGACCTTGTCGAAGGAACTGGAGCTGGGAAAGTCTCAGAAACAACAAAGGGATTTTTTAATAAATATGTGGCTTTAAACAATGAAAAGGTATTCCTGCTGGATGCCGAAGACGCATCAAACCTGGCATATGGCTACATTACGGATAGTAATGGTCCTCGTAGCCGAATTAAGACCAGAAGCGGAAGTGTTTCGGAGTGGTGGCTGCGGTCGGCCAATTCTAACGAAAACGCCGGCAACGTGTCTATACGCGGCTCTCTGGTTCATAGTATTGCTAATAATGCAGATTATGGAGTGAGCCCCGCTTTTAATGTCAATCTGTCATCTGTTATCTTCACATCATTAATCTCAAATACTGGAAATGCCGGACAGCCCGGAGCGGAGTACAAGCTTACCCTTTCGGACAATAACATGGAAATATCCATACCAGA
The DNA here is from genome assembly GCA_946407725.1 of uncultured Lachnospiraceae bacterium. Classification (GTDB taxonomy): domain Bacteria; phylum Bacillota; class Clostridia; order Lachnospirales; family Lachnospiraceae; genus NK4A144. The sequence goes on along the minus strand of CAMJPM010000112.1, from coordinate 3,162 downwards.
TGGGGGTCACGTTTCCAGAAACGGAAACACCATAACCGTGCCATATACAATCAGTGGAACAAATTCCAATAATACAACCCAGGTTTCCGTGCTCATCACGGATGAACCCTATATCGCAGGAGAAACGAAAACAAGAGGTTTTGATTATCAGAAGCTGGATACCGGAACCGGTGAATTTTCAGGAACCGGAACTGGGACATTCACTTTACCGGATGAGTATTCAGACAAGGCATGCGGGACAAATTATTATGCTTATATCCTTGCGGAGGATGTAAGGGGAGAGAAGGAAACTGATTATGCCAGCGCTCCGGTTTCCATACCGGTTCCATCAATTCCGAAGATTACGGCACAACCCACGGATTTAAGCCTTACTTACGGATACAACAATGGTAATACACTTACCATTTCGGCAACAGGGTATTCAGGTCACAGCCTGTCCTATCAGTGGTATTCAAATACTACGAACAGTAACGAAGGAGGCACTGCTGTTGATGGCGCCACATCAAACAGCTATACCATACCCGAAGGAAAGAATGCAGGAACTACGGGATATTATTATTGTGAAGTGACAGACAGTACTGCCAATTCGGCAGTCAAATCGAAAGCAGCAAAGGTGACCGTGGCAAAGAAGCCTGTCACCGTCAGCGGGATCAAGGCAAAGGACAAGGATTATGACGGAAAAGAAGACGCAGAGCTTGACTTTTCCGAAGCGGCTATAGACGGGAAGATAGAAGGGGATGACCTCTCCGTGACTGCTACAGGTAAATTCACGGATGTCAATGCGGGAGAAAATAAGGAAGTACAGCTCTCAGGCCTGACTCTCACAGGAAACAAAAAGAATAACTACGTGCTTGCTGATGAAAGCGGACAGCAGAAAAGCGCTGCGGCGACAATAAGAAAAGCTGATTACAAAGGGAAGACAACAGCATATAAGACGGTGAAGGCCAGTGGGACAGAGGACACGCTTACGCTTCCGTGTAAGCTTTAATGGTTTCGTATCAGGAGAAGATGAAAGCAGCCTTTCAGGGGAACTGTCATTCTCCTTCGACTATGAGGAAAACGGAGATGTGGGGGAATACAGCATCACTCCCTCAGGATTGTATTCTGATAACTATGACATACGCTATGTCAAAGGGAAGTTTACAGTTAATAAAGCCCCATCAAAGCTGACAAAGGCTCCTGAAGGAAGGACAGGTCTTATCTATGACGGCAAGGCCCAGGAGCTTAGCACGGCGGGAACGGCTGAGGGCGGTACATTGAAGTATTCCCTTAAAGAGAAGGAGGGATATTCTGAGGATATCCCTACGGCAAAGGAGGCCGGTGATTATACTGTATGGTATAAGGTGTTTGGAGATGGGAATCACAATGACACTGATACGGAATCCTTAAGCGTAAGCATTGCCGAAAAGAAGGAAGAGTCCGCGGATGAGCCAAAGCCTGAAACCGTGATTACCCCATCCGAGAACAAGGCCATGGATGTAAGGACAGAGAACGTGGGGGATTACAGGATCACATACGCCCATCAGGTTCCTTTCCCCGGCAAGGGTAAGCTCACGGCGGAATCCTTCGGTTTAGAATTAATCGTCTATATGTATATAAATATATAGAGATAAAGACGGGTAATATTGACAAATCCTAATGCGGATTATAAAATTTTAATATGAGCAGAGCTTTGATTGGCAGAAAAGAAGAATATAAGAGACTGGACAAATGCCTGAGGGAGCCGACTTCACAGTTGGTTATCGTCTATGGCCGCAGAAGAGTGGGCAAGACGTTCCTTATAAACCAGTATTTTGACAATACATTCGCATTTAAGCTCACAGGATCATATGATGACTCTAAAACAGTTCAGCTGGAGATGTTTGCCAATGAACTCAGCCGCAGAAGCGGAGTAGAAAAGAAGCCGCCTGAGAACTGGAAGCAGGCATTTAATTTGCTCCGGGAATATATAGAAGGATTTGGGACTTCTCAAAAGTGCGTAGTGTTCTTTGATGAAATGCCCTGGCTTGATACACATAAGTCCGGATTTCTCAAAGCTTTTGAGTTTTTTTGGAATGATTTTGGAAGCGCCAGAAATAACCTGGTATTTATTGTATGCGGATCTGCAACATCATGGCTTGTTGACAACATAGAGCATAATAAAGGCGGTCTTTTCAACAGGCAGTCCTGCAAGCTTTTTCTCAACCCTTTTACCTTGCAGGAAACGGAGGAATATCTGTTAAGCAGGAATTTCTCATGGTCAAGGTATGATATTACCGAATGTTATATGATAATGGGAGGAATCCCGTATTATCTCAGCCTGTTAGATAACAGCCTCTCTTACTTACAGAACATAGACAAACTCTTTTTCAGGAAAAAATCAGAACTGTGGGATGAATTTGATCATCTTTACAGTACCCTGTTTAAAAAAAGCGAGAACTACATAAGCGTTGTAAGTGCGTTGAGCAGGAAAAAAGAAGGACTTACAAGAAAAGAAATCTGCGCCAAAACGGGTCTGCCCTCAAATGGAAATCTGTCTAAAATCTTAAAAAACCTGGTAGATTCAGGCTTTATTAGAGAAAACCTGTTTTTTGGAAATAAGAAGAGGGATACAATATATCAACTGGCTGATTATTACACCTGCTTCTATTTTAATTTTCTTACCGGAAAAAAGCGAACAGACGAGCATTATTGGAGCAATTCTCTGGATCTCCCGGCAAGGAGAGCCTGGGCAGGGCTTATCTTTGAGCAGGTATGTAAGGATCATTTGTTTCAGATAAGGAAGAGCCTGGGTATATCCGGGGTTCTGTCTGAAATATCGTCGTGGTCAACTGACGGAGATAAGACGCTTGGGATTTCAGGGGCACAGATTGACATGCTTATAGATAGAAGAGACCGGGTGATAACTCTTTGCGAAATGAAGTTTTCCGTAAATGACTATATTATAGACAAAGATTACAATGAAATAATAAGAAATAAGATTGAAGCCCTTAAACAGCTTACAAAAACGCGGAAAGCAATACAGGTTGTGTTTGTTACAACATACGGGGTGAGACAGAATACTTATAGCAGCATTATACAGGGTCAGGTAACACTGGATGATCTGTTTGGAACAAATTAACTAATAGTCGTATCTATTCAGAACCCTCCGGTTTCTGAATAGATACGCGCATTCGGCTCATT